>JBDNHM010000411.1:0-3298 GCA_041688825.1 Burkholderiaceae bacterium
TACATGCCAACAACACTTACCCTGCTGAGTTCATTTATGAAAACCTAATGGTTCAAGCAAATGTCATCGATGCTGCATTTAGAAACGGCGTAAAAAAAATACTCTTTTTAGGTTCAAGTTGTGTATACCCAAGAAATGTCGAACAACCCATGCGTGAAGATGCTCTGATGACTGGAACTTTAGAAGCCACCAATGAACCTTACGCAGTGGCTAAGATTGCGGGCATTAAACTTTGTGAAAGCTACAATCGCCAATATGGCGCTAGCCATGGTGTTGACTACCGCAGCTTAATGCCCACCAACTTGTATGGCCCGGGGGACAATTACCACCCAGAAAACAGCCACGTCATACCCGCATTAATACGGCGTTTTCACGAAGCAAAGATTAATAATGCCCCCAGCGTAGCCATTTGGGGCACCGGTAAGCCAATGCGCGAGTTTTTATATGTAGATGATATGGCTGCAGCGAGCGTGCACATTATGAATTTGCCCCAAACCACATACGCCCAACATACCCAACCTATGCTGAGCCACATAAACGTCGGTTA
Organism: Burkholderiaceae bacterium; assembly: GCA_041688825.1. Classification (GTDB taxonomy): domain Bacteria; phylum Pseudomonadota; class Gammaproteobacteria; order Burkholderiales; family Burkholderiaceae_B; genus Algicoccus. Next base: position 548 of record JBDNHM010000411.1, read on the forward strand.
CGGCAGCGACATAAGCATTGCAGAAACGGCTCAATTCATTGCACAGGTCGTGGGTTACATCGGCAACATTACCTTTGATGCTACCAAACCCGATGGAACACCACGTAAACTCATAGATAGCTCTCGCTTAAACAGTTTAGGTTGGCATGCGCAGGTTTCATTGGTGCAAGGCTTAGCCGCGGCATATCAAGACTTTTTAGATCATTCAAAATGACCGATCCATTACATAATACTGAATCAGCACCAGCACCCGCATCAACACCTAAATTGAAGCAAGGCTTAGGCGTCAAACAATCACTAAAATCTAATCAGCCTGCTAAAGTTGCATTAATAACGGGTATAACCGGTCAAGATGGTTCTTATTTAGCTGAGTTTCTTCTAGAAAAAGGCTACATCGTTCACGGCATCAAACGTCGTGCGAGCTCGCTTAATACTCAGCGTGTTGATCATATCTACCAAGACCCGCATGTAAATAATGCAAGGTTCAAGCTTCATTATGGTGACTTAAGTGACAGCAGTAGCCTCACCCGTATTATTCAAGAAACACAACCTGATGAAATTTATAACTTGGGTGCACAAAGCCATGTGGCAGTCAGCTTTGAAAGCCCTGAGTACACAGCAGATGTTGATGCCATGGGTACGCTTAGAATATTAGAAGCCATACGCATACTCGGTCTAGAAAAGAAAACCCGTTTTTACCAAGCCAGTACCTCTGAGCTGTATGGTCAGGTACAAGAAACGCCACAAACAGAAACAACACCTTTTTACCCAAGAAGCCCTTACGCTGTGGCTAAACTTTATGCGTACTGGATCACAGTTAATTACCGTGAAGCTTATGGCATGTATGCCTGTAACGGCATACTCTTTAACCACGAAAGCCCCCGCCGTGGTGAAACCTTTGTTACCCGTAAAATCACCCGAGGCTTAGCCAATATTAGTCAAGGGCTAGAAGAGTGCTTGTACATGGGCAACATTGATGCCCTGCGCGACTGGGGTCATGCAAAAGATTATGTGCGTATGCAGTGGCTGATGTTGCAACAAGACAAGCCTGAAGACTTTGTGATCGCCACGGGCAAACAATACAGCGTGCGCCAGTTCATTAACTGGACAGCCGAAGCCTTAGGCCTACAACTACGTTGGCAAGGTGAGGGAGTGAATGAACTGGCCTACGCCATTGTTTCAGACCAAGCCAAACAATCAATGCCACACTGCCCCACAGATAAACCGGTTATCAAAATAGACCCCAGATACTTTAGACCTACAGAAGTCGAGACATTATTGGGTGACCCGAGCAAAGCTAAAGCTAAACTAGGTTGGGTGTCAGAGATTTCAGCGCAAGAGATGTGTAAGGAAATGGTGGTGAAAGATCAAGCTGAAGCTAAGCACCATGCTCTACTTAAGGCAAATGGAAACATTTTTAATTTGAGTGCTGAATAGTGACTTATCTTAAATAAATAGGATACTTAACATTTTGAAAGAAAGTAAAGCGGGTTTAGATGTGGCAGAGCTTTTTAGGCAGCAAAGTATTGGGCAATCAACTTAATACCAGTTTGTTCTATGCAATAAATTGAAAAATAATTTTAATTAATCAATACACTGTAAGTCATTAAAATTAACAAAGTCGCTATTTAGGAAAAACAGCCCGATCATATCTACAACTTGAGTGACTCTAAACTATATAACGACCAAACCGACTGAACTAACTATAGAAAAGGTATTGAATGCAATTATTTTTTATTACCACGAATTTTAGATTGACGGTTATAAAAAAAATGTGGAAATTTTTCTAATACTTTATGAAAAATCAAATTCATGCTTTGAAAAATTGACAGTGGTGGTAACGATACAGATAAACCAAAAGCTTTAGATAGTGGCACTTTGTTGTGGCCTGATACAAACACTGGCACGTATAAATAACTTCTTAAAAAAACTTTAAACCAAGTGACACGACTTTTGCGGTAGTCACCAATATCCGTAGCATAAGACTTTTCGTTAAAAAGCCACTTAATCACGAAAGACTCTTTCTGTATCGAATTGGCTGTATGTATTAAAGATTTTCGATCAATGTTTATAGTTTGTGGTGTTTCATTTGCAATAATTTTTAGGGCTTCTATAAGCTTTGACCTAGCATTAAATTTATTGGTAATGTCAATTAAATGTTCGACATTGAGATGTTTATTTTCTGTAATAATCGTTAACACGTCAATGACCCAGCGGGCATCAAAAGCCAACGATGGGCTTAACACACCATGCCCTAGCACATGCATGAAATGATGTTCTATACAGGGCACCCAAAACGTTTGATCTCTAAAAACGATTCTGTCGGCTCTGTTAAATAAGTCATCAATCAGCTTAGCTGATAGCGCCCAATCACTGAGGTACCAGTGAACATCAAATTCAAACCCCTCATGTGAAACAGCAGTTAAAGATCGTGACGTCGTTCCAGTAACTTTAAATTGATGTTGTTCTAGTAGGTATAGAATTTTCTCAGGTTCTTTATGAAGGTCTTTAACAAGTATGTCTATATCGACCATAGGTCTTGAGCCAATGCCTGAATGAGACCTTAAACAGTGCGCAACACCTTTTAAAAAAATTGATTCTTTAAAGCCTGCGCTACAAAGCATCTCTTGAAAATTAATCGCTCTGCGAAGTAAAAGATGATTTCTATAAAGAGTATGTTTGTGGGCACTTCTAATTTTAGTGGCTGTAAATTCACTAAATTGGTTCAAATCTGCTTTGCTATATAGCAAA
>JBDNHM010000412.1:0-1712 GCA_041688825.1 Burkholderiaceae bacterium
GCACAGACGGCCCAAACCTTTCAGGCCAATCATCTAAATATTTTTGATCGCCAAACTTACCCTCTTCAATTTTTGCACAGCACCATTCAATGCAGCGTTCTTCCCACCAATTTCTAACGACCTCGCCGCCATCACGGCTAAAGGTCATAAATTGCACGCAATATTTACCTGATTGTGCGGTTTGATCGTATACCGGCGCGTAAGCATGCTCGGTAATTAAAACCTGCTTGTTTGAAGCGTTGAATTCGTCAAATATGGGTTGCGGGTGCTTCAAAAACCAGAGATCAGCGTCTATATATGTAACACAGTTAACTTCGGCGTTTGCTTCAAAAACAAAACGTGGCGCAAAGGGTGTGAGCGTCCAGCAATATTCTGCCGTTGTACGGGTAGCCCTAACCCGCAATAAGTCTGCTGTTTCAAGTTTGCTTAATTGCAATAGGTGCACATGAGGCAGCTGTAAAGTTGTTAAAACCTTAAAAGTTGTATCGTCTACACAAAGAACCCAAAGTGTGTACGCTTTCACATGACGTTGCATTGATCGATGCAATGCTAAACCGTGAAGCAAATACTGGCTATCGAACAACGTCACAAAGTGCTCTGTCATGGGGTTATGCGCCAAGTGTTAGGCAGTTTTTAGCCTTTAAATCAGGCCTTTAATTTTCTTACAATGATCAAGCGGCAGGCTTGAATGTAGTCTTGAGCAGATCGGCTATTTGTAGCCGTATTACCGTCATGTATTCGTCTTAAAGCTAAAACTTGATCTACTTTTACTGTTTTTAAACCCATACCTTGGGCTCGGTCGTACCATTCCATAAATTCACCGGCTTTAAGGTTTTCATCAAAAAACCCTACTTTCATAAAGTCAGTTTTGTGCATCATCAGTGTAATAACACTCAAACTCATGGTTTGCTCAGTTTTGTTTCGCTTATAAGAAGAAGCGCCTGCCGCACCCGCAGCTTTTAAGTGAGGGTCTGATATATTCTGCGCTGTTGAAAACTCTTGGTATTGGGTAAAAACCATGTCACCTTTTAGTTCTTCAAGCATTTTGTGTTGTAAAGCTAACTTTTCTGGTAACCAAAGGTCGTCTGAATCTAAAAATGCCAAAATATGACCGGTTGATTTTTCAATACCCGTGTTTCGCGCATAAGTTGCACCGCTTCGCGGTTCAATAAATACCTTAATTCTAGGGTCATTCAGTGCCTGTAATTGGGCGACTGTATGGTCAGTTGATAAGTTATCAACCACCACAATTTCAATATCTGGCCAAGACTGCTCAAGAATACTTTGTACGCACTGAACAACCATCTTTTGACGATTAAAAGTTGGTACTATAATGCTAATCATATTTTATAAACCAAAGACACTTTTGACATGAGCACAAGTATAACGACCACAACCTTCGAAGTATTCGGCGCCAATATCGTTTCAGAGCTGTTTGAAGGTGAGGTCGTTGCGGTCAATTTAGACTCTGGTAACTATTACAGCATACGCCATACGGGTGCTTACGTTTGGAATGCGCTCATCACGCAACACAGCTTAGAGCAAATTATTGATGCATTAAGTCAAACGTATCAAAATCACTCAATAAATATAGCTGATGAAATTAAGCAGTTCGTCGAGGCGTTACAAAAAGAGAGTTTGCTTAAAGTAACTCAAAACGCAAATAGTCAAACTGAACTTGCTGCACCAACGGGTGATTATGTATCACCCAC
>JBDNHM010000413.1:0-3307 GCA_041688825.1 Burkholderiaceae bacterium
ATCTTGATGTAGAAGCGCTTGGGCATTTTCTTATCTTCTGATTTTTCTTCAGGTTTTTTCACGGTCATTCCTCTCGCTCTTCTCGAACCACAGTTTGTGGCCCGAGCAGCTCTTCCTCCAGAACCACCGTGTGCGAAGAGCAACGCGGTTGGTAGCAAGTCAGCCGAAGGGCTTATGACTTACTTCTTGAGCTAGTTAAAGAATAGCAGGGGGGTGTGACAACCTACTTGACTCCAAAAGAGCCCTAGAGTCTTCCCTATGGCAGAGCTTGAGAATCCGATCCTTTCAAAGCACCAAGCTACCCTCTTTGCTGATAGATGGAAAATGGCAACTGCTGAAACCCAGTTGGCTGAAAGTTTTTGGAGAGATTTTTTTCGCACACTATGTGGAGTTGATGATGCAGAGATCGCAGGGATTGAATTCCAAAAAAAAGTCATAAGCTCAATCACTGGTAATACGGAAAAAATGGACTTTTATTGGAAGAACGTTGCAATCATCGAACATAAGTCAACTGGCGAAAACCTCGACAAAGCTGAACTACAAGCTCGAGGCTATTTAAGGAGTCTCCCTCCTGGATATCGACCACGAACAATTATCATTTGTGACTTCGCGAACTTTAGGCTTATTGACGTGAAACTTAATCGCACACATCAATTTACGCTTACTGAACTTCCAAACAATATTCACCGCTTTGAATCGATTATTTCAGGTAGCAGGCCTCACGCACTTGAAGAAGAAATAACTGTTGACCAACGGGCCGCAAAGTTGATGGCTAACCTCTATATAGAACTTGAATCGCATGGCTATGAGGGACATGAGACAAGCGTTTTTCTCATTCGTATACTATTTCTGATGTTCGGTGATGACACTCGCATGTGGGAACACAACTTCGTTAAAAAAATAATTCTAGACACAAAAGAGGATGGCTCTGACATAGGAAAGAAACTTAATATGCTTTTTAAGGTTCTTAATACTCCAACAGAAAACCGTGCGAAGAATCTAGAGACCCAATTCAGGCTCTTTCCTTTTGTAAATGGTGGCATCTTTGCTGAAGATATCTCAGAAATTGGATTCGATCGCCGCATGCGAGTTGCACTTATCGATGTGGCAAATTATAACTGGGCGACTATTAATCCGACTATTTTTGGAGCTATGTTCCAGATGATTAAATCAAAAGAAGAAAGAGGCGCGCTTGGGGAGCATTACACCTCTGAAGAGAATATAAACAAGATTGTTCACCCTCTTTTCTTAGAGGAGTTAGGTGATCGCCTTGCTAGGGCTTGGGATAGTAGAAAAGCACTTAAGGAACTTCGCAGAGATTTAAGCAAAATTAAGATTTTTGACCCAGCATGTGGCTGTGGAAACTTTCTAGTCGTCTCCTTTCGTCACTTACGGCAATTAGAACTTGAATTAACCGTTCGTTTGCAAAATCTAGAAGGTAAAGAATCAGATGTTGGTCTTGATGGGACTATGGGCCTTTCTGTCGGATTACATCAGTTTTATGGCATTGAGATTCTAGAATGGCCAGCTCAGGTAGCAAGAATGGCTTTGTTCTTAGCGGATCATCAAGAAAATCTTCGATTAGAACGGATTACTGGCGAAGCACCAAGCAGGTTTCCTATTCAAGATTCCCCTAACATTTTCAATGGCAATGCACTTACGTCTAAGTGGTCAGAGATAATTGCAATAGACAAGGACACCTATATCCTAGGTAATCCGCCATTTGTTGGAGCGCGTCTTATGAATGATTCACAAAAAGAAGAAACTCGGCAAGTTTGGAATAATTTAGATGGCGTCGGTAATTTGGACTACGTTGCAAATTGGTTCCTTCTTTGTGCAAAAGCAATGGCTGCGACTGGTGCGAGAGCGGCGTTGGTGTCTACGAACTCGACTACACACGGAGTACAACCACCAGTTCTTTGGCAGCACCTCTTTGGTTTGGGCATTCACATAGATTTCGCGCATAGAACATTTTCTTGGGAGAATGAATCAGAAGGAATGGCAAACGTTCATGTAGTGATAATCGGCTTTTTATTTACCGTGCAAAGCGAGAAATTTAAATTATGGAGCTACGAAACTCCAAAAGGCACAGGAAGGCTTTCATTAGTAAAAAATATAAATGCATACCTTTTGGATGCACCAAATGTTTTTATAAATTCACGAAGAGCTCCGCTAAGAAAGTTTACTCAACCTTTGTTATATGGAAGTCAGCCTAATGATGGCGGAGCAATCTCTGATATTTCCGATGAGGAAGCTAGCAACATTAGGAGAAAAGACCCAATTGCTGCAAAGTATCTTAAGAGGGTAGTGGGTGCCAGAGAACTTCTGCATGACGAAAAGCGTTGGTGTTTATGGATGATCGATGTAGTACCTTCAGATATACAAAATTCACCTGAGTTAAGAAAGAGAATCTCTGCTGTTAAGAAACATCGAGAGTCGAGCACTCGAAAAGCTACCCAGGAACTTGCCTCGACTCCTCACCTTTTTGGATTTATTAGTCATCCTGCTGCAAATTATTTAGCTGTGCCGCTTCACTCATCGGAAGATAGGTATTACGTTCCGATTGCCTTTTTTGACGAAGAGACCGTATGCACTAATGCCGTCTCAATTGTTCCAGAAGCGACAATTGAGACGTTCGCCGTAATGTGTTCTAGCGCATTTAATGTGTGGAATAAGGCGGTATCAGGAAGACTCGAGAGCCGTGTGCGAATTAGCAGCACCATCACCTACAACAACTTCCCATTCCCGAAATTTTTACCAGAGGAAAAGAAATTGCTAAAAGAAGCGGGCAAGCATATTTTAGAAGTAAGGCACGCCCTACTGGGTCAATCATTGGCTGATATGTATGGAAAGTTGTCAATCCCTCTCGAACTCCTTGCAGCTCATCAGGCTGTAGATGCAATAGTTTTAAAACACTTTGGTTTAAAAACTAAATCGGACGAGAATGATATTTTATCTACTTTGTTCAAGGAATATGAGTCTTTAGTTGGTGAAACATTACGCAATTAATTTTATTATAATAGGAAGGCGCTGCTGTCGTTTTGGTTGACGGGTATATTAAGTGTCATGCCACCAGCAAACTCTTGTCAAGAGTTTCAAAGGCTGGTCACACTTTCAGAATAGATTCCTCTAATTTCTTCGATAATGGGTCTGTTCTCAACCAATCTACAAAGTTTTGATTGAAGAGTGCTCCTGGCCGTTTCTCTCGGATCAATCCAATGGCATCGTCTGCGCTGTATCCATCTCGCATCAACACCAAAGCTGTTACCAGCGAGGATCTGTTGAGGCCCGCTTGGCAGCGCGAAAG
>JBDNHM010000414.1:0-13321 GCA_041688825.1 Burkholderiaceae bacterium
ATCTGACAAGTTAAGCAAAAATTGAGGCTAACTTAAATAGCCGCACTAAAGCCTACCTGTTAAATTCATTTAGGCCATTAAGATCAGTAAAAAAGCTTATTCGCTTTAAAACCTATTCAGTTCAGAAATTGAAGCCAACTCGTTTTTAAGGCTGACCAGATGAGTGCGATGAACCCTTGTGGTGCCAATACCGTTGGTGGGTCAAACGTAATGATTCAACAGTGAGCTTGCCTTGCTCTGAGCGAACATGCAATGCCCCATCATGGTCAGTGCGCCAAAATTGTGTTGGGTAAGCTTGCCAACGGTCTACCACCTCTTTAGCTGGGTGAGAAAAACGGTTCAAATACCCCATTTGGGCAATGGCATGCTTTGCTCGCAACGCTTGAATGAAAGCCAAACTAGACGATGTGGCGGCCCCATGATGCGGCACCACCACCACATCTGTTTGCAAAGCGTTGCTATGCTGAAGTTGCTGGTTTTCAACTATAGCCTTTTCAGCCGTTTGATCAATGTCACCTGTTAACAGCAAGGAATGGTGACGACCTTTAATTCGAAGCACACAACTGCAACGGTTTTTTAAACGCTTGGGGGTCATTGCAGTTTGACCACACATATTGACGTTAGGGTGCAGAAACTCAAACACTACACCACTCCATTCCCAAGACTGCCCTATCTCACAGCGTTTTGATCCCTCTAATAGGTCTGACGCATAAAGGGTTCCAAGCGGCATTAAATTTTTGAGTTCTTGTAAACCACCAATATGATCGAGATCATTATGAGAAATGACCACTACCGGTTTGGGTTTTAACCCTAGGGCTCGAAGTGCCGGCCATATTGTTGAAGTCATGGCCGTTTGATCTTCAAACTTCCAACCCACATCAAAAATCAAATCATGTGATTGCGTGCGCACGAGTAAGGCTGACCCCTGCCCAATATCGAATGCATGAAGTGACCAATCACCGGGCGCTAACGTGCTAACAGGTGGGTTTAAAATGGGTAACAGCATAAACCAACCGAAGTTTCGCGACCCACTAAAGGGTGGCAAAACAGCCCAAATGACGCCTACCAAGGCCCAAATCAGCCACACAACTGAACTGCTGGCTACGTCAAAAGCAGCAACGGGTAACGCTGCCAAGGTTTTAACCCACCACAATGTCCACTCAAGTGGGGCATGTGCTAAAGACGCTAATGTTGATAATAAAGCCGTCAATATGACGTTGTCAGTTGGGCTAAAAAGTACGGCCGCCAACGCTAAAATTAACGCAAAAGGGGTCACCACAAATGTTAATACGGGAATGGCAACTGCATTGGCAAACATTGACACCCATGACACTTGGTTAAATAACCAAGCCAACACAGGGAACATCATCAGTGTGATGACCCATTGCAATTGCGTGGCTAATGCAAAGCCTCGATAAAGTTTTTGGCAAAAGGCCAAGCATCTAGGGGTTGAGTCATCATTAACGAGTTGTTGATAATTGACATCTACGCGTTGGCTCAACATAATTAACACGGTCACAGCCATAAACGATAACCAAAAACCTGTTGATAACACAGCCCAAGGGTCAAAGAGAGTAAGTAATGCAGCAGCCAACGCAACCAGTATAAAACCGCCCCATGATTGTGCAAAGGTAAGACCAAAAGCAGCCATCAAAACCATAAAAAACGTACGTTGTGCCGGCACCCCCCAACCTGCCAACAAGCAATACAAAAATGCAGTGATCACTGCCGCCCAAATCGACACCATTCGAGCGGGTACCCATTCAGATAACCTGACGCCACGCCAGCGACCGCCTCGCCATAAAATACTCACGAGCAAGCCTCCTAGCGCTGCTATTAAGGTGACGTGAGAGCCACTGATTGATACCAGATGGGTTATGCCGGTGAGACTAAATATTTGCCAATCTTCACGGCTAACGCCCTGTTGATCACCAATTGCTAGCGCAATGATCACAGCACGAGCCGAACGTTCACCCATCACTTCGAGCATGACTTTTCTAACGCGATGACGCATACCATTTGCCATCACTTCTAAAGAGGTCAACGGTGCGTAGTCTATAAATTGCGGTGTACCCCTGACTTGCCCAACCGCCCTCACCCCTTTGGCAAACATCAGCCCTTCTTGATCAAAACCACCCGGGTTGATGCGCCCATGTACAGGCCGTAAACGCAACGCCATACGCCACACTTGACCCGGCAACACTTCGACACCTCGAGGCAAAGAGTTGTGCGGCCATGTCACGGCAATACGATTAGGTATGTTTAGGGAATTGCTTTGATTGGTATTTTGATTGGCATTTTGAGGGTTTTTTTGGTTAGTGTTTGATACGGTATGTTGCGAATCATTTGGCCACTGCACAACCTCAACGCTTAAACTATTTTCATTTAAGCGCGGTAAGCCTACAACTTGCACAGTGACCCGTGTAACTAGGTTAATTTCATGTTGCGCCAACTGATCAGCTAAGCGAGTGTGTGCCTTAAATTGGCTATAACTCAAACCGAGTAACGTCAGGCTTATCACTAAAAAAATGCGTTGAGTGGCTACCCAGTCATTCGTTTGTTGCTTGCACCGCAATAAACCCCACGCTAAGCCCAAGACAGTAGCCAAACTCGGTATTAGGGCTAAATGCCAGCTTGAAAGCAATGACGCTTGAACTTGAGTGAGGCACACACCCAACACCCAGCCTAAACACGCCCAGATAATCATGAATACAACCTGCAATCAAGCCTAAAGCAATAGGCTCAACGAGGTTGCTTATGTAATCAAGTGCGGCGTGACGTTTTTGTCGTATTCGTTTTTAACACTCTATTGAGTAAATGAGGCAAGCGCTCAGTCAAGAGCCTTCAGCCGAGGTAGCACCCGTTGCGCCGTTTCATCAGTAACAGAGATCACTTCCAACACATCACACTGCCTGAGATCGGCTAAAACCTGTGCAATGGTCATGACTTGGTCAGGCGAATTGCGTCTTTGCCCCGTCACTGAATTGACGTCAACCCATTCGGGTGGAATGTCAGGCGAGTCAGTTTCTAACACTAAGTGTTCAAGACTTAAGGTGGTGGCCAAGCGCCTAATTTGTAATGCCCGCGTATACGTTAAAGCCCCGCCCATGCCCAGAGCGAACCCTAGGTCAATAAACTGTTGTGCTTGCTGAAAGCTGCCATTAAACGCGTGTGCGATGCCGCCAGACACCCCCACTTGGCGCAAATACTTCAACACCAAGTCTTGCGCCCGACGCACATGCAAAATAACTGGCAAATCAAACGTTTTTGCAATGACAAGTTGTGCTTTGAAGAACTCAATTTGTTTGTCTAATAATGGCGCTTGTTTTAAATGCGGTTCAAATAAATCCAGACCGATTTCACCCACCGCAACAAGCTTAGGGTCATCACGATATTGTTCTAGGTGTTGCCGCAACACTTCAAGATCTTCTATGTTTGCTTTTTCCACAAACAAAGGGTGAATGCCTAACGCATAAGCCCCAATTGGCATACGGTTTGCCAATAGGCGTACCGTATCAAAGTTTTGAATTTCAACTGCGGGAATCACAATACATGTGACCCCTGCTGAACAAGCCGATGCAATAACTGCGTCACGGTCGTGATTAAACTCTTGTGCATCGAGGTGGCAGTGGGTGTCAAATGCCATAAAAATATTACTTAACAGCCAGTAGGCCAGACGTCATGGTGAACTGCCGATCAGCCCGCGCAGCTAAAGCCAAATCGTGTGTTACCACCACTAAAGAGGTACCGCCAGCCTGCACGGCTTGGCGCAACCAATTAAACATGTCTTCTGCGGTTTCACGGTCTAGATTGCCAGTGGGTTCGTCAGCCAATACACACGAGGGTTCGGTGACCATGGCGCGTGCCAAGGCAACCCGTTGACGTTCACCACCAGACAACTGGCTGGGGTAATGTGTCATGCGATCGCCTAAGCCAACGCGTTCAAGCAGCACATGCGCTTTTGTACGCGCCTCGTTGCGCGACAAACGACGCACAATTAACGGCATGGCAACGTTATCTAGAGCCGTGAACTCACCTAACAAGTGGTGAAACTGATATACAAAGCCTAACGATTTGTTGCGCAAGCGACTGCGTTGAACCTCGTTTAAACCGTTCGTTGCTTGGCCATTCACATAAACTTCGCCCGCATCAGGCCGATCAAGTAAGCCAAGGCAATGTAATAAAGTACTTTTACCGGAACCTGAAGCACCGATAATGGCCACCATTTCGCCCGAAGCAATTGACAAATCAACGCCTTTTAAAATATCTAGGCGACGTTGACCGTCGTCATAATGACGACTTAAACCTTTTGCTTGCAACACAATATTTCGGGCGGAAGCATGAGCGTTCGCAGCATCAGTGGTTATTGAACGAGCAGTTGAAGCGTGATCAGTTGCACTACTAGCAGTTACAACACTAGCCGTTGCAGCTGACTCGGTTGCGCTTTGGTCAGTAACAACGTGATCGGTCGGGATGTGATCGGCTTGTATGTGAGCTTTTGAAATATTAGTCATGGCGTAACACCTGCGCAGGTTCTAACTTAGAGGCACGCCAGCTGGGGTATAAGGTGGCTAACAAAGACATCACCAGTGAAGTCACTGCGATGGTGATGACGTCATCTAAACGAGGGTCTGAAGGCAACGCCTGAATAAAGTAAATTTCTTTCGGTAAAAATTGTATGCCCAGTGCGCGTTCAATGAGTGGCACCAAAACGTCAATATTCATCGCGATGGCTAAACCACCCGCCACCCCTAAGAAAGTACCAATTACGCCAATTAACGCGCCCTGCACCAAAAATATTCGGGCAATTTCACCCGGTGTGGCACCCAGCGTGCGCAAAATCGCAATGTCTGCTTGCTTGTCTTTAACAGCCATAACTTGTGACGATAAAAGATTGAAAGCCGCCACCGCCACAATGAGCGTCAAGATCAAAAACATCATGCGTTTTTCTGTTTGAACCGCTGCAAACCAAGTGCGATTGTTACGCGACCAATCGCTAGATAGCACGCCTCTTGGGGCATCAAGTGCAATAGATCTTGAGACTTGATGTGCTTGATACATGTCTTTAATTTTGACACGCGCCCCAGCGGTTGCTGTGTCACGAAACATACGGGCCACATCGCGGGTATCTGCAAACACTAATGACGAGTCGTATTCGTAATGCCCTGATTTAAAGATGCCACTAATCGTAAACTGACGCATACGTGGGCTTAAACCCGCTGGGCTAACGGTGCCCTGTGGGGCCAACAACATGACTGAATCACCCATGTGAACGCCCAACGCGTTGGCCAGATCTTCGCCCAACACCACATGAAACTCACCAGGCAGCAACGAGTTCAATTGCCCTTCAACCATTTGCCCGACTAAGTCAGAAACTTTTGGTTCAAGCATGGGGTCTATACCTCGCACCTGAATACCGCGTAAAACCCGACCATGCATGATGATGGCTTGTGCACCCACAAATGGTGCAACCCCAATAACCTGGTCATTTTTTTGAGCGGCTTGCGCTAACTCGTCAAAACGTTCGAGTACGGTTTCAGGCAAGGCCCCTGGCACAAATAATTCAATGTGGGGTAATACCGACAACATGCGGTCTCGCACGTCGCGTTGAAAACCATTCATGACAGACAGCACCACAATCAAAGCGGCGACGCCCAGCGCAATACCCACCATCGACATCATGGCAACAAACGACACAAAACGGTCGCCGCCATCACGCCCGCGACGGCGGCCAACAATGCCCGCGTAGCGCGCTCCTACCCAAAGTTCAAAGCTTGATTTCATAGGCATGAATTATCGCACTATCTTTGGTTTTGAACTTGAATACTCGGTTGACAGCTGATCTGCCACATTACAATATGTGAATGGAATATATTTTTGAACAGGGCCTACCCCCCGCCTCGCTAGCCACCCAGTTGGCCCAGTCGCTTAAGCAGTCGCAGCCTGACTTGCACAAATTACTCAGTGCCTTAAAGTTCAGTCAAAACACATGCCCGCCCCAAGTGGTCGGCTGCACCCCTTACGAAGCACGTGTTTTAGCCCTGAACGGTTGGTCACAAAATATTAGCAAAACGCCCGGGCAAGCCTTGGCCTCTTGGCAGCTTGACGTAACACAAAGCACGGCACCGGTCTGGGCAGCGCAGTTGTGTAGCACCCAAATTGGCACAAGTGTGGCGTCTTTAAGGCCATTAAGCCTGCTAGACCTCAGCCCCGACGAAGCACAAAGCTTGTGTGAAGCCGCCATGCCGAGTTTTGGTCAGCCAGGTGACGCCATTTGGGTTGAAGCGTTAACACCGACCACTTGGCGGGTACACGCCCCTTTAGCCGAGCTTGCGCACACCGTTAGCCCCGAAGCCTTAGCGGGCCAAAATATTGCCGGCTGGTGGCCCGATGGTGATGCGTGGTTGGCTTGGCGCCGTATATTGAACGAAATACAAATGGTGTGGCACAACCACCCCGTGAACGAAACCCGTTTAGAGCGCGGTTTGCCCGCTGTGAATGGGGTTTGGTTGTACGGTGGGTCGCAAGGTTGGCACCCTATCAATCAGCCACATTTGCCGTTTCATGCTCAAACGCACCACCAGTCGCATTCAAACCTGCCCCCCCCCGTACAAAAACCATTACTAACGACGCCTCAGTCTTACGACCTGAACAACACCTTAAGGCCATTTGTGATGACATCTGATTGGTCAGGTTGGTTAGAGGCGTGGCTTAAAGAGGTTTTGCCAATTGTCATTAAGATGCAAACACATTCAATCAAAGGCGCTGCACCCACCCAACTTACCCTGACAGGCCATGACCGTTTAGTCACGCTTTCGCCCTCTAATAAAAATCAGCCAAACTGGCTAAAAAAATTGACCCAACCTTTTTCTAAAAACGACTGGAGCACTTGGTGGCACAACCCGTCATAAAAACAAGATCAACTCGACCTGACGCCACACAAAGACTCAGCGCACAAGGCCTGCACCCATTGTTGGCAAGGCTCTACGCCAGTCGTGGGGTTGAACAAAAAGACACCCTTTCAAGCGATTGGAAATCTCTTCTCGACCCGCAATTACTCACGCAAAACCAACAGGCCGCTGAGTTATTAGCCGATCACATTGAAGCCAAGAAAAAATTACTCATCGTGGCCGATTACGATTGCGATGGCGCCACCGCTTGTGCTGTGGCCATAAGGGGTTTACGCGCTTTAGGCGCCCATGTTGACTATTTGGTACCCAACCGTTTTGAAACGGGGTATGGCTTGTCGCCAGCAGTGGTTGAGTTGGCTTGCCAACACCGTAGCGGCAAACCTGATTTAATTATTACGGTTGACAACGGCATAGCCAGTGTTGATGGCGTAGCCACTGCACATACACACAACATTAACGTGTTAGTGACCGATCACCATCTACCGGGCGACACGCTGCCTAAGGCCGCAGTCATTGTGAACCCCAACCAACCCGGTTGCACCTTCCCCTCTAAAAACTTAGCGGGTGTTGGGGTCATGTTTTACGTACTGTTAGCTCTGCGAACAGAACTACGTAAACGCGGGCATTTCGTGTCAAAACCAGAGCCTAAGCTTGACACGCTGGTTGACCTAGTGGCACTAGGCACCGTGGCTGATGTGGTCAAACTCGATCAAAACAATCGTTTGCTGGTGAATCGCGGTATTGATCGACTGCGTCGCGGTCTCATGCAACCGGGCATACGTGCTCTATTTGCAGTGGCGGGGCGTCAACCGCAACAAGCTGTAGCATTAGATTTTGGCTTTATTGTGGGGCCACGTATCAACGCTGCCGGGCGTTTGGCTGATATGAGTGTAGGCATTGAATGCCTGATCACCGACGACGAAGACCGCGCTTTGGTGCTGGCCCGTGAACTTGATACCTTTAACCGTGAACGCCGAAAAATTGAAGAAACCATGCGCGAACAAGCGCTGTCTTCTATTGGTGAAATCGATGCCCAACCCAATAGTGCAGCGGTTTGTGTATTTGATGAAAGATGGCACCAAGGCGTAGTGGGCATTGTGGCCTCGCGCTTAAAAGAACAGTTTTATCGCCCTGCTTTAGCTTTTGCACCGGGCGATGAAGGCGAAATACGCGGCTCAGGTCGCTCAATTCCTGACGTTCATTTACGCGATGTGCTTGATTTAGTATCAAAACGACATACCGGTTTAATTAAAAAATTTGGTGGCCATGCCATGGCGGCAGGCTTGAGCATTGCGCAAAACGACTATGACAAATTTGTCGTCGCTTTTAACCAAGCCGTGATTGACTTTAGCGGAAAAAACCGTTTTGAAGCGGTCATTGAGACCGACGGTACACTTGAGTCTGGCTATGCTAATGCACACGTTGCACAAATGCTTGAAGAACAAGTCTGGGGTTCAGGCTTTCCCGCCCCATTATTTGTTGATGAATTTACGGTCGATCAACAACGTTTGCTAAACGATAAACACTTAAAACTGACCCTCACACGCGATCGACAGCGCTTTGAAGCGATTTGGTTTGGTCGTCAAGAAACGTTAGGCAGCCGGGTACGGGTGGTTTACCGCTTAGCCACTAATCACTGGAATTCAATGGTGACTGCACAGCTGATTATTGAGCATGCTGATACCCTTTAGTAGAGGCGCGGTTGGTTCAGCTAAAATAACTAAATTATTACCCCTATTTATTGACGTAATTACTAAAGAGAACACTTTGAGTTTAGAAGCTGAACGCATCAATGCGATTGCCGCGCGTTTGAATGATTACCTAGAGCGTGAGTCAGCCGCTAGGGGGTATCTTTGACTTTGAAGAAAAGCAAAACCGTCTTGACGTTGTCAACGCTGAATTAGAAAACCCCAACGTTTGGAATGATCCTAAACACGCACAAGACCTCGGTCGTGAAAAAAAATCACTTGAAGACGTTGTGGTTTCGCTTGATGCTTTGCAACTTTCAATCAAAGACGCAAAAGAACTGTTTGATTTAGCTGCTTCTGATGACGACGACGAAACCTTACTCGCCATTGATGACGATGCGAATGCGTTTGAGCAAACGCTTGTAAAAATTGAATTTCGTCGTATGTTTTCAAACCCAGCCGACCCCCTTAATTGCTTTGTTGATATTCAGTCGGGTGCGGGCGGCACCGAAGCTCAAGATTGGGCCTCAATTTTATTACGTCAATATCTGCGGTACGCAGAGCGCAAGGGTTTTAAAGCTGAAATACTTGAAGAGTCAGCCGGTGAAGTCGCGGGTATTAAATCAGCCACTATTAAAATTGAAGGTGACTATGCCTTCGGCCATTTACGTACCGAAACAGGCGTGCACCGGCTTGTTCGAAAAAGCCCTTTTGATTCGGCGGGTGGTCGGCATACCTCTTTTGCTAGCGTATTTGTCTACCCACAAGTTGATGAATCAATAGAAATTGACATAAACCCGGCCGACTTACGGGTTGACACTTACCGCGCCAGCGGCGCGGGTGGCCAGCACATTAATAAAACAGACTCAGCCGTTCGCTTAACCCACCTGCCCTCAGGTATTGTGGTTCAGTGCCAAAATGATCGATCACAGCACCGAAACCGCGCAGAAGCGATGGACATGCTGCGTTCTAAGCTCTACGAACTTGAAATGCGTAACCGCATGGCCGAGCAGCAAAAGATGGAAGATGCCAAAACCGATGTCGGTTGGGGCCATCAAATTCGTTCGTATGTGCTTGATCAAAGCCGTATCAAAGATTTACGAACATCAGTTGAAATCTCTAACACCCAAAAAGTGCTCGATGGTGATCTTGATCCATTCATACAAGCCAGTTTGAAACAAGGGTTGTAATAGGTTTTGCAGTTTAAATTTTTCATGTACCAAGCATATCGATAATATTATGAACACACACCCAGTTGCCGTTGATCGTTTAGTTGTTCTCACAGGTGCAAGCCGTGGCTTAGGCCGTGCGATGGCTGAACATTGTTTAAGCCATGGGGTAGCGTTGGTTACGCTGTCGCGTAGCCATGTCCACGAGCTCGATCAATTGGCAGCCGACCATAAGGTGGCTTTGACACAAATTTTGGTTGATTTCAATGATCGCGTAGCGGTTGAGCAAGCGGCCCGAGTCATAAATACACTCGTTAAAGTTGCCCAGCGACCTCGTTTAATTCAAAACGCAGGTGTGGTCACACCGGTTACGGTGGCTGACAACCCTGCATCATTTCTAGAAATTGAGCAGGCTTACCTTACTAATATAGTAACGCCTACGTTTTTGACAAACCATTTTCTAGCGTCAACCTCGCACACCAAAGATCGCCGGGTGATGTTGATTTCATCGGGTGCTGGTCGTCAGGCTATAGCGGGCTGGGGGGTTTACTGCGCCAGTAAAGCTGCACTTGACCGTTATGCTGAGGTGGTTAGCCTAGAGCAAGGCGACCGGGTACGTATTGCAGCGGTCGCACCAGGCATGATTAATACCCCCATGCAAGCAACGATTCGCGGTGCAGACGCTAAAAGATTTCCTGTACTTGAAAAATTTGTTCAAATACATGAGCAAGGTGCTTTGGCAAAACCTGCAGATGTTGCGCAACAACTTTTAACCTTCCTCGAACACGATTCGTTTGGTCAAAAAACCATTGATGACATTCGGCAACACGAGTTTTAATGATGACCCAATCTGACAATACCCATTTAAATACTGGCGCTGACGCAACCACTGAACACGTGGCCATTGTTGATCACGCTCACCATGAAAACCACCTCATTGCTGAGCGTCGTGCCAAGCTGGCTCAAATACGTAAAGAGGGGGTTGCCTTCCCCAATCGATTTGTACCCTCACACCGAGCCGCACCGATGCATACTGAGTATGGTGAAACCGAACAAGCGGTTTTAGCCGAAGCCAAACACCCCGTTAGTGTTGCAGGCAGAATGATGCTCAAGCGTGTAATGGGTAAAGCCAGTTTTGCGACCTTGCAAGACGCCACAGGCCGCATTCAAATTTACCTTGATCGGGGCGCATTAGGCGAAGATCTTTACGAGTCTTTTAAACAATGGGATCTTGGCGACATTATTGCCATTGAAGGCACGGTTTTTAAAACCAATAAAGGTGAGTTGTCTATTCACGCCGTATCAGCGCACATGCTTGCAAAGGCCTTAAGACCCCTGCCCGATAAGTTTCACGGTATTGCTGACCAAGAGTTGCGCTACCGTCAACGTTACGTTGATTTGATTGTTACAGAGCAAACACGCCACACATTCTTGACTCGCTCTCAAGCCATTGCAGCCATTCGGTCAACCATGACAGAAGCCGGTTTTCTGGAAGTTGAAACCCCAATGTTGCAGGCTATACCTGGCGGTGCAGCAGCTAAACCTTTTGAAACCCATCACAACGCGCTCGACATGCAAATGTTTTTGCGTATTGCCCCTGAACTGTATTTAAAGCGTTTATTGGTAGGCGGGTTTGAACGCGTATTTGAAATTAACCGTAACTTCAGAAACGAAGGGGTGAGCCCGCGCCACAACCCTGAGTTCACCATGCTTGAGTTTTACGCCGCTTACACCGACTATCAATGGATGATGACATTCACTGAAACCTTGATTCGCCAAGCCGCTGAACGTGCAACGGGTAGCGCTGTCGTGACGTATCAAGGCCGTATCTTAGATTTGAGCAAACCTTTTGCGCGCATGACCATTGTGCAAGCGATTCAAGCGCATGCACCCGAATATACTGATGCTATTCTCAATGATATTGACGCTATTAAAAAGGCCTTGCGAAGCTTCGGGGTAGATGCAAATTGTCCGCCTCTTACACACGCTGGTTTGGGTGGTTTGCAATTGGCATTATTCGAAGAAACCGCCGAAGCAAAGCTATGGGAACCCACCTACATCATTGACTACCCCGTAGAGGTTTCACCGTTAGCTCGCGCGTCTGACACCCTTGAAGGTGTAACCGAACGCTTTGAATTGTTTATGACGGGCCGTGAAATTGCCAATGGTTTTTCTGAACTAAACGACCCAGAAGACCAAGCTGCTCGTTTTCAAGCGCAAATGGTTGCCAAAGACGCAGGTGACGAAGAAGCCATGTACTACGACGCTGACTACATACGTGCGCTTGAATACGGTATGCCCCCTGCAGGCGGTTGCGGCATTGGCATTGATCGTTTGGTGATGTTATTAACCGACAGCCCCAGCATTCGCGATGTGATTTTATTTCCACATCTGCGCCGTGAAGATTAAAGCGATAGTTAGTGGCTTTCTTTCGCGTGGTTGATGGTGTAACGCGGTATTTCAATCGTTAAATCTTCATTGGCCACTAGCGCTTGACACGACAGACGTGAATTGGGGGTAAGCCCCCAAGCACGATCTAATAAGTCTTCTTCAGAGTCGGTTGCTTCTTCAAGTGAATTGAAACCAGACTTGACCACAACGTGGCAGGTTGTGCAAGCACAAGACAACTCACACGCATGTTCAATTTCAATATGATGGTCTAACAAAACACGACAAATTGAAACCCCTCTTGGTGCATCGTCTATGACTGCGCCTTGAGGGCAGACATCGGGGTGTGGCAAAACAGTAATTTTTGGCATGAACGTTAAACAGTCATTTAAAGTTGATCGAGGGTTTTGCCCGTTAGCGCAGCACGAATGCTGCGGTCCATACGGCGGGCGGCAAATGCGTCAGTGATTTGGCTTAGCTGTGTGGTTTCGTCTTTAAGGTTGTCAACATTGTCAGACTTTAACGCTAATTGGGTTCTCGAAATTTGCGTTTCAATATGTTCACATTCTAAAGCTGTAAGTAGATCATGATCTTTCGCTAGCGCCGCTAATACTGACTCAACCAGTGCGGTTGAATCAACTTGCTGCTCGCGCAACATACGCATGGTTGAGTCGTGTTGTGCTTCTGACATGCTGTCAGTCAAGATTTTTGTAATGTCATCGTCTGTCAAGCCATGTGAAGGTTTTACCGTCACACTGGCTTCAACGCCACTGACCTCTTCACGAGCACTGACGCTGAGCAAGCCATCAGCATCAACTTGAAAGGTTACTTTGAGGCGTGCCGCACCGGCAACCATTGGTGTGATACCGCGCAACTCAAACTGGGCCAAAGACCGACAGTCTTGCGCTAAATCTCGCTCACCTTGCAAAACATGTAAAGCAATAGCCGTTTGACCATCTTTGTAAGTTGTAAACTCTTGAGCGCGTGCAACCGGAATAGTACTGTTACGCGCAATAATGGTTTCAACTAAACCACCCATTGTTTCAATACCAAGTGACAAAGGGGTGACATCAAGCAAGAGCCAATCTTCACCTGGTGCACGGTTACCAGCTAGTAAGTTTGCTTGTAGCGCCGCACCGATAGCAACCACCTCATCAGGGTCAAT
>JBDNHM010000415.1:0-1487 GCA_041688825.1 Burkholderiaceae bacterium
TGCTATGAAGGCTAAAACATTTCTAATTTCTTATCAGCCGTACTCAAATCGTGATGAGCGATGCACAATTGGTGCGCTTGTTTTTGACAATGATGATAAAGCTAGGCTGCATCTAGCATTTAACTTACGCAAAATGCGTGCGATTGACCCATCATGCAACATATCGGCAGTAAGAGATAATCTGCGCGATATAACCGACAGCATAAATAAAAGCTCAATAACTTGGGCTGCATTTAAATCTGGTTTTGGTGCCATAAGATTTAGCGAAGCACCTGGCTTCTTTTTGTATCGCGATTTAGTCGGTTATGACAAGCAGGTAAGCACATTACTCGCGTTAATGGTTGAGCCAAATAAAGCGATCAATACAAAACAGCGTAAACCGAATTCTGGGCTATTTCTTGAGTTGAAAAAAACTTTTGACCAATTTGGTTGGCTAGCGAAAAGCGTTAATGAAATCGACAATCATAAAGTCGTCGCTCAATACCCCATTTCTGTTACAGAGCAGCTATTTGCTGAATTTGCAATGAAAAACGGCAAACTTCATATTGTTGAAACAATTGATTTTCGAGCGGGTATACCAAGTGTTAAGAGACTAGAGGCTCAAGGTAAAGCATTAGTTATGGATTTTGCCAAAGATCTCAACCAAGACACCGTTTGTACAGCTATCGTTGCTGCATCAGATCATTCTGAAATCAAGGCCAGCCTTAATGTTTTAAACAAATACGCTGATAGAGTTATATCTGTTAACAGCTCTGACGATATGAATAGCTTTTTTAGTGAATGGGCGAACTTGATGGGGCGTACACTGCCCCACACACCACCAATGCATTCGTAACTCTATACGGCGAAAGATGATTATTCGACCAAATCATTAAATGATGCATTATGTACTCACACGCCTTTTAGTTTAGTAACTTGCCTACTGGCTTGAATTAAATACTTGGCTTGTAATCGATCAAAAATGGGCTGCGCTAAACATGCAGTACCGCTTAATAACTGCCATCACTCTACCGTCACACTCTTAGCCAAGTTCCTTGGTTTATCAACGTCAGTTCCTCTGGCGCAAGCGGTGTGATACGCCAGTAGTTGCAGGGGTATGGTGTGTAAGATGGGTGAGAGCATACCGCTGTTGTCTGGCATACGAATGACATGCATGCCTTCTGCCGCAACGATGCGGGTGTCGGCGTCGGCAAAGACATAAAGCTCGCCACCGCGGGCACGCACTTCTTGCATGTTTGATTTGAGTTTTTCTAACAAAGCGTCGTGCGGGGCAACGATCACTACGGGCATGTGCTCGGTTACCAGCGCTAAAGGGCCATGTTTAAGCTCACCGGCTGGGTAGGCCTCGGCATGTATGTAACTGATTTCTTTAAGCTTTAAAGCGCCCTCTAAGGCGATGGGGTAATGCATGCCACGCCCGAGAAACAAAGCGTTTTCTCGTTTTGCAAAATACTGTGACCATGCAATGATTTGTGGCTCTAACGCCA
>JBDNHM010000078.1:0-20619 GCA_041688825.1 Burkholderiaceae bacterium
CTCTAAGACCGACCATTTCGCACATTCGTCGAATTTGGCGCTTGCGCCCTTCTTTTAAAATAAACTTGAGTTGGTCTTGATTTTGCCAAGAAACGTGGGCGGGTTTAAGGGCACGCCCATCAAGAGAAAGACCGTGGTTTAAACGTTTTAGATCTTGATCGCTAAGGTGACCGTCAACACGAACTAAATATTCTTTTTCAACAATTGACTGGTCACCAATTAAAGTGCGGGCAATGCGCCCGTCTTGTGTGAGAACAAGCAAGCCGGTTGAGTCTATATCAAGCCGCCCTGCAACGGCCAAGCCGTTTAAATGATTTCGAGCAAACTTTAAACCAGATTTGTCTACCCCAGACTGGGTTTGACGGCTGATCAAACTAACCGCTGGTTGATAACCGTCTTCAGCTTGGCTAGAAACTATGCCCATGGGCTTGTGCATCAGTATGGTGACACGAGTTGATTGCTCTTGTTGGCCAGATTGTAATAAAGTAATTTGCTGAGTGGCTAACGCCCGCTCACCCACCACGGCGGTTTCACCATCAACCAAAACCCACCCGCGCTCAAGATAAACGTCGGCCTCGCGCCTTGAGCACATGCCGCGTTGCGCCATTAATTTAGAAATACGTTCTTTTTCCATAGGTTTAAGATGATACACAAGATAGTATTTAAAACTTTAGAATTTAACTTGGTTTCATAATAATGATCGACCACCTGAATCGTATTTCTCATCACAACGGGCGCGTGCTCACAACCGCTCAAGCTTTGGGCGGTGCAAGCCCCGCCATTGTGGTGTCGTTAGGTGGCTTAGTGGGTCAACAGCTTTCTACCAACCCGGCCTTGGCTACGCTACCCATTAGCGTCTTTAATTTGGGTATGGCCATTGGCACCCTACCCGCTGCTTATATTATGCGCCGCTATGGTCGCCGCGCTGGCTATACCGTTGGGGCTATTTTAGGTACGTTGGGTGGTTTAGTGGCTGCGGGTGGTATTTATAAAGAAATATTTTATTTATTTTGTTTAGGTACCCTTATCGCAGGGTTTTACGCATCATATGTTCAAAGCTATCGCTTTGCCGTCACCGATGGTGCGCCAGACGCCATCAAGGCAAGGCTTATTTCATGGGTTATGTTGGGTGGTCTTGGTGCCGCTATTATTGGCCCACAAACCGTTATTTGGACACGTGACGCCATTATTACCGCCCCTTTTGCTGGCAGCTTTATTGCTATGTCAATACTTGCAATGCTGGCCTTACCCGTGATTTGGTTTTTAAGAAAACCGCCAGAAGCACCCGTAATGAGTTCAAGTTCAAATAATGAAACACCCTCTTCAGTACCGCCACCCCGTTCTTTAAAAGAAATTGCTAAACAACCCAAGTTTATTGTTGCAGTGACCTCAGGTGTGGTGACTTACAGCTTAATGAGTTTCGTGATGACTGCAGCGCCTATTGCGATGGTGGGTTTTGGTCACAGCGTGGGCGAGGCCGCACTGGGTATTCAATGGCATGTATTAGCCATGTTTGGCCCCAGTTTTTTTACCGGTCGGTTGATTCAACGTTATGGCACTTCAATCGTTACCAGTGCAGGTTTAATTTTATTGGCGCTAGCCGCTGTGGTGGGTTTATCTGGTCTAGGGCTAACCCACTTCTGGTTAGCTTTAGTATTGCTCGGCGTAGGTTGGAACTTTGGCTTTGTTGGGGCAACCACAATGGTAACCGCATGCTATCGGCCTAATGAGCGAAACAAAGTACAAGCTTTGAACGACTTTTTAGTCTTTGGTTCTGTGGCGGCATCATCATTCTCAGCCGGGAAATTACTTTCAGTTGCGGGTTGGGCAACTTTAAATTACTGGGTATTCCCGGCGGTGGCTGTTGTTTTTTTACTGATGGCATGGCAAAAATTTGCTATTCGCCCCATCGCAACCGCTTAAAGCGCTATATCACCTGTTTCGCCTGTTCTTATGCGTAAAACTTGCTCAAGGTTCGTCACAAAAATTTTGCCATCACCAATTTTTCCCGTATGAGCAGCGCGAACAATGGCGTCAATCACGGCATCAACTTGATCATCTTGAATAGCCACTTCAACTTTGATTTTTGGCAGAAAATCAACCACGTATTCAGCACCACGATACAACTCAGTATGGCCTTTTTGACGACCAAAACCTTTCACTTCAGTCACAGTTAAGCCTGTAATACCTACATCAGCTAAGCTTTCTCGCACTTCGTCGAGCTTGAAGGGTTTAATAACGGCAGTAATAAGTTTCACAAGATTTCCTGTCAAAGTAGAATTGAACAAAAATTATAATTACCTATATTTAAGATAACAGGTTAAATCAAATACATGAGCTTGAATAATGTTAGTTACTCTTTAAACTTATTGGTTAAAGGGTAACGCCAATCACGTCCAAACGCACGAACAGTAATTTTGGGACCTGGCGGTGACTGCCTGCGTTTATGCTCATTTATACGCAACAAACGGGTCACTAGGTTAACAGAATCAGCTTCAAGCCCTGATTTAATTAATAAGCTTGAAGGTCGGTTATGTTCAATATAACCCTCAATAATAGTGTCGATCACCTCGTAAGCGGGCAAACTATCTTGGTCGGTTTGGTCGGGTCTTAGTTCTGCTGTGGGTGCGCGCGTAATGATTCGTTCAGGAATAATTTGTGATTGCGTATTGCGCCATCGAGCCAAACGATAAACCAAAGTTTTAGGTATATCTTTTAATACGGCAAACCCCCCCGCCATGTCGCCATAAAGCGTGCAATAACCGGTTGTTAGCTCAGACTTATTGCCAGTGGTTAAAACCAAATGACCAAATTTATTTGATAAGGCCATGAGTAGCGTGCCACGAACACGAGACTGGAGATTTTCTTCAGTGGTGTCTTGCGTTTGACCCACAAATAAGGGAGCTAAAGCAGCTTCTAAAGCCTGCGTGACTGATTTAATCGGTATGTTGTGATGGACGACACCTAAACGGTTAGCCATCTCTTTTGCGTCATCGGTTGACATATCAGCGGTGTATGCCGAAGGCATCATGACTGTTTTAACCCATTCAGCACCAAGAGCGTCGACTGCAATCGCGAGAACGACTGCCGAATCAATACCACCTGACAACCCTAAAATGACTGATTTGAAGCCATTTTTTTCAACGTAATCGTGCACGCACAGCGTGAGCGCAGCCCAAATGTGGGCCAAGTCACCGTTAGGTGTGGTTTCAGCCCATGGCATAACACCCTGGCCAGTTTGCACAGCACCGCCTGAATGAACATCAAAGAAACCCAAGGCAGGTTTAAAGGCAGGCAACATACCCACGCAGTGGCCTGCCCGGTCAAGCGCCTGCGACTGGCCATCAAATACCAACTCGTCTTGACCACCACAAAGGTTGACTGACAGCACCGAAACACCTGCCCGATCAACACAGCGTCGTAAAATATCAAGGCGTTGAGTAGGCTTTGCAATATGGAAGGGTGATGCATTAAGCACTAACAAAACCTCTGCCCCAGCTTTTTTAGCAGCAAGGGGTGCTGATTTAAACCACGCATCTTCACAAATATTTAAGCCAAACTTTACGCCGTCGTGTTCAAACACACAGGGTTCGGTACCAGCCGCAAAGTAGCGTTTTTCATCAAAAACGCCGTAATTAGGAAGTTCACGTTTAAAGTATTGGGCAATAACTTGGCCATTTAGTGCAACACTTGCTGTGTTTCGCAGCGCCCCATCATGCCAGTGTGCATGCCCCACCACCACCGCCAACCCATTAAATTGGGCAAGCTCAGCCACAAGTACCTTAAACGCTACCGCTACGGCTTCAATATACGCAGGTCGCAACCAGAGGTCTTGTGCTGGGTAGCCACACAATGAAAGCTCTGGTGTTACCACCAATTTAGCCCCCCCTTGTACAGCTTGACGCGCATTTGCCAAAATAAGTTTTGAATTACCCGCAAAATCACCCACAGTGGTGTTGATTTGGGCCAGCGCTACTTTTGTTGCAGGTTTCATATTGTGAGGGTCAATAAAGTTAAGCAAAATGGCAAGGTTTCAGGGTTTAGCGAAACGCAATTAATTATGACACGTCTATTCGTAGAATGACCGTTCTTTGATGTCCTCCCCGCTTTGAACGACGGGGTTTTACACGCAAATCTGATAACATTTGCTATGAACTCAAAGCCCGCTCCCCCCACCGAATCAAAAAATAACCCGACTACGGCCCCAATCAATCAATTTGATAAAAAAGCGCAAGCTTGGTCTGCTCGCTTTAATGAACCTGTTTCAGATCTAGTTAAACGCTACACCGCATCAGTAGACTTTGATAAGCGTTTAGCATCTCAAGATATTGCAGGTTCTCTAGCGCATGCAAAAATGCTAAATCATGTTGGTGTCATTCAAGCGCAAGACTTAGCCGACATTCAAAAAGGTTTGGGTCAAATTCAACAAGAAATTGATTCAGGTCAGTTTGCATGGTCTATTGATCTTGAAGATGTTCATCTGAATATCGAGAAAAGACTTGTTGAATTGATTGGTGATGCCGGTAAACGCCTGCATACCGGGCGTTCACGTAACGATCAAGTCGCAACCGATATTAGGCTTTGGTTGCGTTCTGAAATTGATTTAATTAATGTTCAATTGCACGCGTTAATTCGAGCCTTAGCAAAACTCGCACTTGAGCAAGCCGGAACCATTATGCCCGGCTTTACACACCTTCAAGTGGCTCAGCCTGTCACGTTTGGCCATCATATGTTGGCCTATGCTGAAATGTTTCGCCGTGATGTACAACGTATGCAAGACTGCCGTGGTCGGGTTAACGTTTTACCTTTGGGTGCGGCTGCCTTAGCAGGTACTAGCTTCCCCATCGATCGGCATTTTGTAGCCAAAGAGTTGGGTTTTGATGATGTATGCCGTAACTCGCTAGATGCTGTATCAGATCGCGATTTTGCAATCGAGTTTTGTGCAGCCAGTGCATTGGTTATGACGCACATTTCGCGCTTGTCTGAAGAGTTGGTAATCTGGATCAGCCCACGCTTTGGGTTCATTGATTTGGCTGACCGCTTTTGTACCGGCAGTTCAATCATGCCACAAAAGAAAAACCCTGACGTACCAGAACTGGCCAGGGGCAAAACCGGTCGCGTAAACGGCAACTTAATCGCCCTCCTTACACTCATGAAGGGTCAACCTTTAGCCTACAACAAAGACAACCAAGAAGACAAAGAAGGTTTGTTTGATACGGCTGATACGGTACGCGACACCTTGACCATTTTTGCTGACATGATGGGTGGTGTCAGTGTAAAGCCCGAAGCCATGCGTAGCGCTGCCAAACAAGGGTTTGCTACGGCTACCGATTTAGCTGATTACTTGGTCAAACAGGGCCTACCCTTTCGTGATGCGCACGAGGTGGTTGCCCATGCGGTTAAGTCATGTGAAACCCAAGGCTGTGACTTGTCTGATTTATCGCTTGAAGCTTTGCAAGTTTTCGCACCGTCAATCAAGGCCGATGTGTTTGAGGTCTTAACCTTAGAAGGCTCGGTCAACGCACGTTCGCACGTGGGCGGCACCGCACCCATACGTGTGCGTGAAGCCGCTCAGGTTATGCTTAATGAGATGACACTTAATTAAGGGCTGTCATTAAAAGAAGATGCAAGTTACTGCGTTGTAGCCCAATAAAATGACACGTAACGATCTGTTATGAAATAAGATTAAAAACAGCCATTGATTCAATATGGGCGGTGTGGGGGAACATATTAATGACCCCTGCCGCCTCAAGTTTATATTGCGCTTGCAACACCAACACTGCGGCATCGCGGGCTAAGGTTGCTGGGTTACACGACACATAAACAATACGTTTAGGACGTTGGTTCAAAGGCATGGCAGCTAACGCTTCAACCACCGTTAAGGCACCGTCTCGTGGCGGGTCAATGATCCATCGGTCAAACGCAGGCGCTTCAGTTACCGCAGCAGGTAAACCTTGAAATAAATTACCCACCACAAACTCAGTATGGTGAATACCTTGCAATTGTGCATTATGCTGAGCCTGACGCGTCAAACTTAAACTGCCTTCAACGCCCATTACAAACGCTGCGTGTCGGGCCAACGGTAAACTGAAATTTCCTAAACCGCAAAACAAATCAAGTATTCGATCGCTGGGTTGTGGTTCTAGCAAACCTAACGCCCGAGCAATGAGTACCCGATTAATATGCGGGTTCACTTGCGTAAAGTCTGTCGGCTTAAACGGCATACGCAAATCGTAAGCAGGTAATGCGTAAGCAAGTTCGTCACTTAAATCAATCGCTTCAGACTTTTCTAACAAATGCACTGAATCAGGCCCAGCGGGTTGTAACCACCACGTTACGCCATGCAAATGCCCAAACGCTTTGAGCAAACGCTCGTCTTGCTTGGTTAAAGGGTCCATGTGGCGCAGAACAAAAGCGGTCTGAGTGTCGCCCACAGCCACTTCTATTTGTGGAATACGGTTTGGGTGGCTTAACGTTTCAATTAACCGACGCGTTGGTATTAATAAATCGCTGATATGCCGCGGTAGCACCTCGCATTGCTTTATGTCGGCCACATAACCACTTTTTTTCTCGTGAAAACCAACCAGAATGCCGCCCTTTTTGTTCACCAACTTCACGCTCAATCGAGCTCGGTGGCGGTAACCCCAATAAGGGCCATGAATGGGTGTCAATATTTGTGCGGCTTTCACCCCACCGATGTGATGTAACGCGTCTTCTAAGACTCTTTGTTTAAAAGCGACCTGGGCTGCCGCATCAATATGTTGCATTGAACAGCCACCACAGACCCCAAAATGTGGGCATTTAGGTCTGACTCGCAGCGGTGAGGCTTTAAATACCTGTTGAGTACGCGCCACTTCATAAGAGGGTTTACTGCGCAAGGTCGTGACGCTAACCGTTTCACCCGGTAAGGCGCCTTGCACAAATATAACTTTTGCATCACGGCGAGCAACGCCACGACCATCTTGATCGAGCGACTCGATCTTTAATAATTCAGGTATGTTCATAGCCTAACGCCAAGCTGCCAGATAGGCCTGCCAATGGGGTGCATTGTTGTGGGTGAGGAACTCGCGAACGAGTTCAATTTCTTGTTTATATTCGATGGCATCAATTTCGCCACGCAGATGTCTAAAACGGCAATAAACTAGCCATGTGTTCATGACATCAGTTTCACAGTAAGCCCGTATTTCATCTGCCTTACCGGCTTGCCAGGCAGGCCAGACTTGACTGCCGTCCATACCCAGTTTGCCTGGAAAACCACACAACTTTGCGATTTCATCGAGCGGGGCATTGCCACGGCCATTGTATTTTGCTAGAACATCCATCAAATCAACATGACGATTATGGTAGCGGCTAATGTAATTGCTATAACGAAACTCACGATCGTCGTCGCCAGTGTCCCAGTAACGCTGAGCGACGAGGCCATGAATTAAGCTACGGTAGTGCAACACGGGCAAATCAAAGCCTGAACCATTCCAGCTGACTAATTTAGGTGTGTAACGGTCAATCGTTTTAAAAAAAGCACTAATAAGGTTTTCTTCAGGGTCGTCTGCTTGGCCTAAACATTTAACTCTAAAGCCGTTGTCATCGCGAAATATACAACCGACTACCGCAATGCGTTGTAAGTGCAATGGCAAAAAATCATTGCCTGTGACTTCGCGCCGTTTGGTAACCGCAAACTCATAAACCGATTCATCAGACATTTCAGGCCCTGCACCTTGAAGAGCACGAAGGCCAGCAATGTCGGGTATGGTTTCGAGGTCAAAGACGAGTGTGGGTGTCATGCGTATGGGTTACTGAGGTGGTAAATAACGAAGGGGGTCAAGGGCTGTGCCGTTACGGCGCAACTCAAAATGCAGACGGGGTGAACTGGCCTCAGTTTGACCCATTGT
The DNA here is from genome assembly GCA_041688825.1 of Burkholderiaceae bacterium. GTDB lineage: Bacteria > Pseudomonadota > Gammaproteobacteria > Burkholderiales > Burkholderiaceae_B > Algicoccus. Next base: position 7,890 of record JBDNHM010000078.1, read on the forward strand.
TGCAATTTTTGTACCCTTTTTAACCTGAGCCCCCGTTTTAACAATCAGGTTTTGATTATGTGCATACGCAGTAATAAACCCATCATCGTGGCTTAATATCACCAGGTTGCCTAAGCCCCTTCCACCATTGTCTGCAAATTCAACTTTTCCGTCGGCTGCAGCAAATATAGGTTCGCCTAAAGTTCCCGCAATATCAATGCCCTTATTTGAAGGCGTGAAGCCCTCAATAACTTTGCCCTTAGCAGGCCACTGTAAATTTAAGGCACTTGCGTTAGCAGCACGGCTAGGGTTGCCCACTTCTGATGTTTTTTCGTTTGTCGCATTAATTTCAGCACGAGTTCGAGTGGGCTTGGCGGGTGTCGTTGAGTCTGAGTCTGAGTCGCCTCGATCCATTCCGCCCGAGGCACTTGCCGTGCCTAAACGAAGACGTTGCCCAACTCGCAATTGGCGGGGGTCAGAAATATTATTTAAGCTTATGAGAGAACTCACGCTTACACCCGTAGAGCGCGATATTTTTGATAGCGTATCGCCAGACGCAACGGTATACTCACCGCCACCGCTGGCGCTTGAGTCACCACCACCCCCAAATATAGGAGCACCCGGCCCAGACCCCGCACAACCCGCAAGAACAAGTAGTAGCAGCATTAAAGCTGTAGCTTTTAATGCGTAAACGATATACGCCGACCCTATAAAACTAAATTGTTCGACAGGTTTATTTCTAACCGAACACACCATCATTGATTCACTCCAAAACTGATTTATTATCTTTGTACACCAGATAATAGCGGCACAAAACGAACCGCCTCTAAAACTTCACGCTTCCATTGAGTGGGCGAGGTGCGCTCAATGAGTACTAAGTGTTGACTACTTGAGCCTTCTGGTGCGATTAACCGACCGCTTACAGCTAACTGGTCTAATAGCGCTTGCGGAATGGCGAGCCCCGCTGCAGCCACAACAATGGCATCAAAAGGGGCATGTGTAGGCCAGCCTAGCATGCCATCACCAAATAACGTTCTGACGAGGCGCCCCCCTTCACGTTGTAAATGTGCTCGACTTACATCGTACAACGCGCGAATACGTTCAACCGTAAAAACTTGTTTAAAAAGTTGGTTCATCACTGCGGCTTGATAACCACAGCCCGTTCCAATTTCAAGTACCTTTTGGGGGGTATGGCTGTCTTCAAATAAAACTGAAAGCATACGGGCCACAACCCAGGGTTGCGATATTGTTTGTGAGTGCCCAATTGGCAATGCAGCGTCTTCGTAAGCACGGCTTGCTAAACCTTGATCAACAAAAATGTGACGCGGCACACTAGCCATAGCATTTAAAACGTTTTCATTGCTTATGCCCTGCTGACGCAAACGATCAACCATGGCTTGGCGCGATCGTTGCGAATTCAAACCCAAATTTTGTGATTGCATCGGTTTAAATTGTGGCGCTGTGCGGCTGTCAACACCCGCGATGGTGACACGTGTGTTGCTGTTGGCAGGCTTAAAGCCCGCCATATTTTTGTCAAGTGGCTTACGCACCGGCACTGGCGTTGGCCTTAATTAAAGTATTTAAAGGTTTATTTAACCAATCATTTACATGTGTTAACTGATTTTCATGTGTCAAATCTAACCGAAGAGGCGTCATAGATACCCACCCCTGCTCGATCGCACCAAAATCAGAGCCTTCTGTGGCATCTTGTACGGGCCCGACAGGGCCTATCCAGTAGACCGTTTCACCCGCCGGGTTCAGAGCAGGAATAACCGGTAAAGAGGGGTGACGCTTTCCGAGGCGTGTGACCTTAATGCCCTTAATTTGCGCATAGGGTAGGTCAGGAATGTTCACATTGAGCAGCGGTGAACCTTTGTGATCAAGCTTAAGTGAATGCTCAATTTGACGCTGCACAATCTCGCGTGCAAGGCGAGCTGCCGTGTCAAGGTTGTTCCACCCTTTAGATGTGATAGAAAAAGCAATTGAGGGAATACCAAACAGGTGCCCTTCAATCGCCGCTGCAACCGTACCTGAATAAAGTGTATCGTCACCCATATTGGCGCCATTATTAATGCCCGACACCACCAAATCAGGTTTGGTACCTAATAAACCCGTTAAGGCAATATGTACACAATCTGATGGCGTACCATTAATAATATGAAAGCCCTTAGACGAATGCCTGACTGAAAGTGGGCGATTCAAAGTTAAAGAGTTTGATGAGCCGCTGTGATTGACTTCAGGTGCGACCACCAAAAGCTCGCCGCACCCCTCTAAGGCGTCAACCAAGGCTTCAATACCTCGGGCGCTATAACCATCGTCATTAGAAATCAAAATCTTCATAAGTGTGTTTTATTGTGTTTTAGTATGTTAATCAATACTATCGATTGTAACCCTGCCTACTTAGCCGGGCTAAACTGCAGGTGTTGATTGGTGTGATTTAATTTTCGGAAACAGAGCATGATTGCAACATTGTTGACCATTGTAGTAGCCTATTTAATCGGTTCAATACCCTTTGCGATCGTCTCAAGCCGTTTGTTTGGCTTGGCTGACCCACGCAGTTATGGTTCGGGTAACCCTGGCGCCACTAATGTCTTACGTTCGGGTCATAAAGGCGCAGCGGTTTTGACTTTAGCGGGTGATTTATTTAAAGGTTGGGTGGTCGTTTGGGCAGCCCAATATTTTGACGCATCGCTTAACCTGACAGCTATGGCTGCATTGGCTGTATTTGTAGGGCATTTATTCCCCATTTTTATTGGTTTTAAAGGGGGCAAAGGGGTTGCAACTGCCTTAGGTATTTTGTTAGCTTTAGCGCCCGGTTTGGGGTTGGCAACGTTGGGTACTTGGCTAATTGTGCTGCTATTTTTTAGAATGTCGTCGTTATCTGCCATAGCGAGTGCAGTTTTTGCCCCAGTTTATTATGCGCTGGGGGACCATATCGTTTGGTCTGTTCAAACCCCCTATCTTTGGGTCATTCTTGTAATGAGTGGCTTTTTACTATACCGTCACCGTGCCAACATGGTGCGCATTTTGCGTGGCACCGAGACCAGAGTTAGCAGCGGAAAAAAAACGACCTAGGTTCGTTTTTAACCTGCACTCAATGATGAGACTCGTTTAATAAAGACAAGTCAACTTTAGCTGACGCACTATTTTAGCTGAAGCATTATTCATGCATAACCGACTCATTCACAAGACTTGGATCAGTTTCAATTAGAGGCCAGCGAGGGTAAACGTTGAAGCCTTGACGTGGCGCTTTAGGTGCTAAACCTGCATTGATTCGTTCTGCTGCCGCGTAGGCGATCATGGCACCATTATCGGTACATAAATGAACGGGCGGGTAAAACACTTGGGCGCCCATTTTTTTAGCATGTTCGGTTAACTGCGATCTTAAACGTGTATTTGCCCCGACGCCACCCGCAATCACTAAACGCTTTAAACCCGTTTGTTTCAGTGCTTGCACAGATTTAGCCACCAACACATCAACTATAGCGGTCTGGGTTGCTGCAGCTAAATCAGCCGCCCATTGCCCCGTGACGGGCTGACCAGATTTCCAGTTAGGTATATTTTTTTGAATACGTGTGAGCACTGCAGTTTTTAAACCACTAAAACTGAAATCTAAATTTTGACTGTGTATCATCGGGCGCGGCAAATCTATTTGACTACCATCGCCCTGCTCGGCTAAATGCGCCAACATGGGGCCACCTGGGTAACCTAACCCAAGCAGTTTAGCTGTTTTATCAAACGCCTCACCCGCTGCATCGTCAAGCGTCTCGCCCAATAATTGATAATCACCTACCCCATTAACTTGCATCAACTGTGTGTGACCGCCAGAAACTAATAATGCAATAAAAGGGAATTCTGGCTTGGGGTCTGCTAGCCGGGGCGACAATAAATGCCCTTCAAGATGATGAATGCCCATAGCGGGCTTTTGGCAAGACCAAGCGATTGATTGCGCTACGCTCGCACCAACAAGCAAAGCGCCGGCTAAACCTGGGCCTGCCGTGTAAGCCACCCAATCTACATCTTTTAATGTGAGGTTGGCTTCAGCGAACACCTGTTGAGTCAGGGGAATGACACGCCTAACGTGATCACGAGAAGCTAACTCAGGCACTACCCCGCCATAGGCCGCATGCATCGCGGCTTGCGTATGCAGTGCCTGCGCAAGTAAGCCGCGTGTTGTGCACACCAGTGCCACGCCTGTTTCATCACAAGAACTCTCAAAGCCTAAAACAATCATGTCACTATTTTAGCGTTCATTTCAATTTGTAAATTTTAGGAAAACAGACAGTAAAAAATTTAAATAATCTAGCCCTTGGTTACATCTTGCAATATTTACAGATATAGGCGCCAACAACTTACTTACAACCTTTTTAGTTGATTGCTTTTTAAGATGCCTCAGCACGAATTGAACACAAATAAATATGTCGCTTAAAAAGGAGATTTTATGAAATATGTAACAGAATGGTTTGAAATGATAGGTAGTTGGGTTTGGGGCCCAGTCATGTTGGTGTTGCTAGTTGGCACCGGACTATATTTTACGGTTCGTATGGGGGGCATGCAATTTCGTTTACTACCTCATGCATTAAAACTCGCTTTTTCAAGGCAAGGCAACGTGGGTCAACCAGGCGAAATAAGCCCATTTCAATCGCTTATGACAGCTATGGCGGCCACAATTGGCACTGGCAATATTGCTGGCGTAGCAACAGCTATGGTAATGGGTGGCCCAGGCGCTATATTTTGGATGTGGTTATCAGCCATGTTGGGTATGGCAACTAAATACGCAGAGGCCTATCTAGCCGTTTATTTTCGTGTTGTTGACGATCAAGGCCGAGTGTCAGGCGGGCCCATGTACTACATTGAACGGGGCTTAAAAATGAAATGGTTGGCCACCCTATTTGCAGTATGTGGCACGGTAGCTGCATTGGGTACGGGTTGTTCCGTTCAATCAAATTCTGTTGCACAAGTGGTTGAGCACAGCTTTGGTTTGATGCCCTGGGTTACCGGCACTGTGCTCAGCGTACTGACTGGGTTAGTGCTCATGGGCGGGCTCAAGCGTATTGCGCAAGTTGTTTCATTTATTGTGCCCATCATGGCCATTTTTTACGTGGGTGGGGGGTTACTCATTATTGTGAATCACTATGAACTTGTTTTGCCCGCTTTAACGTTGATCGTTCAAGATGCATTCACGGGCCAAGCCGTAGCAGGGGGTGCCATAGGTGCTGTCATACGTTATGGCATTGCAAGGGGTATTTTTTCAAATGAGGCCGGGCTGGGCACAGCGCCTATCGCAGCCGCGTCAGCACGCACTACAAAGCCCACTGAGCAAGGTTTAATATCAATGACCGGTACCTTTCTTGACACCATCATTGTGTGCTCAGTTACCGGCATTGTTTTGGTTATGGCGGGTCAATATGAAACGGGTATAACCGGCGCAGCTTTAACAGCGCAAAGTTTTGATTTATTGTTGCCGGGTTATGGCACTTGGGTTGTGACGATTGGGCTTATCTTCTTTGCCTACTCAACCATTTTAGGTTGGTCTTTTTATGGTGAAAAGTGTGCCCAGTATTTAGTGGGTGAACGCGTCATTAAACCCTATCGTGTTTTATACACCGCTATGGTGCTGGTGGGCACACTGATTACACTTGATTTGGTGTGGGCCATGTCAGACGTGTTTAATGGCCTCATGGCATTCCCAAATTTAATTGGGTTGCTTTTGTTATCTGGGCTTGTCATTAAGAACAACCCACTTAAAAACAAATCTTCTTAATATGGCCTATTTGTTGCCTATTTTTAACACGTAAACGGGCTATTAATCGTGCGTATGTTCATCAATAACCAAGTAGGCCATACCGTCTTCAGTTGCAAGGCCGACTTTGGCACCGATGGGTAGGGTCGCTTTAACGGGGGTATGCCCAAAAGGTAGGCCAGTTACAACGGGTATACCCACGTTATCGCGCACCCACTTGATCACATTTGACAGGTCAAAACCACGGTCATGTGGTGCAAGCGTGTAGTCTGTAAATTGGCCAAGAATCAATGCTTTTTGTTTGTTCAGAACGCCACTTTGGGCTAATTGAATTAGCATGCGTTCAACTCGATATGGGTGTTCAGCAACATCTTCAATAAATAAAATGCCACCCTTAATTTTAGGTAAATATGGTGTGCCCACTAAGGCAGCAATCATTGACAGATTTCCACCCCATAAAACGCCTCGGCAATCAACAGCATCGCTGTTGGGGCTTTCAAAACTTAAAATTTCGAGCTCACCACGCATGACTTCGCCAAACAACTCGGCTGTTAGGGTATTTAATTTACTTGCACCAAAATCTGCACAAACCGTTGGGCCAACATAACTCGTTGTACCCGTTTGGCTCAGCAACGCGAGTGAAAACGCCGTAAAGTCGCTTTGACCCACAAAACGTTTACCTGAATCGGCCACGGCACGCCAGTCGATTTGGTCTAACAAACGCGTGACCCCATAACCACCCCGCGACGCCATCACTGTAAGTGCCGACTGTTTTAATGATCGGTTGAGCGCAGACAAACGTTGCGCATCAGTGCCGGCAAACCGTGTGTCAACCGCTAAAGCATGGCGATCGACTTTGCAGGAAAAACCCATCTTGGCCAAGCGTTCAATGCCCCGTGCTAGCGTTTTAGAGTCTTGTATGGCGCTTGAAAGCGATATAACGTAAATATTATTTTGGCGATTTAAAGCCATTTCAGACAACCTTTTGACGTTTTTGTTTAAAGAATTGACTCAGCATATGCGAGCAGGCTTCTTTTAAAACACCCTGATGAATCTGGGTGTGGTGATTTAATTTTGAATGGTTAGCCAAGTCTACCGCGCTACCACATGCCCCTGTTTTAGGGTCGGCTGTGGCGAACATGACACGCGACAGCCGTGCATGAAAGATAGCGCCTAAACACATGGTGCAGGGCTCAAGGGTAACGTATAAGCTACAGCCCGGTAAACGGTAATTTCGCATGTGTTGACCGGCAGCACGAAGGGCCAAAATTTCAGCGTGTGCCGTGACATCGTGGCGTGAAATGGTTGCATTTGCACCCTCGCCAATCACATCACCGTTTACATCGACCACCACCGCGCCAACGGGTACTTCACCGTTTTTTTGTGCTTCAACGGCAAGTGCAATGGCGCGCTGCATGTAGTCTTCATCAGACAAAATAGACATCTGTTTTTAACCGCGATACATACGTGATTTCACGGCAATACGCCCGGCTAGGCTGGTGACAGCCTCTTCCAGCCATTGATAAAGCTCTGCATCAGCGTCATACCGCGCTTGGTTAAGGTTGGAAACCCGACCATCTTCTATAAAGCCCCAAGCACGGCTGCGCTTGTCGCGGTGTTTAGGGTCCCAGACGCCGAAGGCAAAACCGCCCGATTGTCTTACCAATGAAAAACAAGGTATGTCGGTGTAACCATCGCCCACGAACACCATTTGGTCAAAGGGTATGCGTAAGCGGTCTTCAGCTACTTTGCGGTTCACCTCAAAAGGCTTGCTGTCGAAAGCTGGCCCAATGATGCCTTTTTGAATTTGAAAGAGGTAGCGGGTTTTGTCGGTAAAACTCACAATACGTTTAGGGAATTCAATTTCATTTTGAGCGTTATACGAAAACTCAGAAGCCCAAATTTGTGTAAATTGATGAGCAATAGATGTATGCCGCACCACATCACCGATTCCACTAGAAATTAAATAAAACTCAAGCTGCACTTGAGGGTGTAGGGCACGCACCTGAACCCGTAAACGGTCAAAAAATGTCTCAACCCCATGATGAAGGGGCAGTTGTTGACCCCAATTTTTTAAAGCAGCCTGCGTGATAGGGTTTTGATTTGGCGTTTTAGATAGTTGAATCATTTCGTAAAGATAAGCGGGTACAGGGTCCCACCCGTTTGTAAGACGTTGATTAACTTTTTCTAACCAAAATTTTTGCGTATCAACACCGATATGCTCTAAAAAGCCAGAGGTACTGTCTGGCGCAAGCGTGTCGTCAAAATCGAATATCAAAGCAATGACTTCAGACATAGCAACAACCATTATTTAAGGTAAGCTATTTTAACTGGCTCGTTGGTTACTGATGCAATTAAGTGAAATGAAGGGTTGAATCAATGAAAAATAATGTTTCGATGTGGGTAACAATATTTAGCGTTTTCTTCACAACTTATGTGGGGTTGCCCCAAGCGCAGGCCCAAATGCGCGCGCACACCACACCCCAATCACAAGCGTCATTGTCAACTGAGATCATTGAAAATGGTCTCGTAAATACTGATACGCAAGTGTTAATGATTAGGCATGCTCTAGCGCCTGGTGGGGGTGACCCGGCAAACTTTAATGTGAATGACTGCTCAACCCAGCGTAATCTTAGCCAAGAAGGTATTAACCAAGCGAGAACGTTAGGTCAACAGCTTGAAAAACTAGGCTTTAAACCAAACGATATTTTTACAAGTCAGTGGTGTCGGGCTGTCGATACCGCTAAAGCCCTTGACCTAGGCCCAGTAATTCTTTTACCTGTTTTAAACTCTTACTTTCAAAATCGGTCTGCAGCTCAGCAAAAAATCGTTGACTTGAGGCAATTTATTGTAAATTTACCGCCAAAAGGTGGGCGTTATGTCATGGTCACACACCATGTCGTGATCGGTGATTTAACCGGCCAATGGGTCGGTAGTGGTGATGGCGTTTGGCTAACATTGACTGGTAAAAAAGATGACCCTTGGCGGGTTGAAGCTGTTTCAAGTGCGAACCCAGATTTACCGAAATGATAAAAACTCGCACAAGCAGTTCGGGTTAAGCCAAGATTACTTGCCTCAGTCATGCCATTCTCAACTGCAAAACACATTCAATTAACTTTTTATCAGCGTTCTTCCCCAGATGCCATGAACGCTCAGAAGATGACAAGTAAACTGTCTTTATGAAGACCTCAAACGCCCCTGCTTTGCAAAAAACTGAACCCTTACCCGGTCATTCAACTGCGCTATTACAAGCGCTGCACTTACTCACGCGTGATGGCAAGTTAAACCAAGATGGCGCCAGAAAGCTCAAACAAGTCAAACACTTAATTGGGTTTATTAAACCTTTACTTGATACTATGCTTTTAGAAAAACCAAACCTCACGATTGTTGACCACGGTGCGGGTAAATCGTACTTAGGTTTTTTATTGGTTGATTATTACCTAAAAGATCATGCCCCTTTGGCACAGGTTTATGGGGTTGATATTCGGGCTGAGCTGGTTGAGTCTGCCCGTGTTTTAGCCCAACAAGCCGGTTTCCAACAAATGCAGTTTTTTGCGTTGTCAGCCAAAGAAGCCAATGTAAGCAGTGATTTACCAGCTAAAGTTGATTTGGTTACTGCGCTTCACGCCTGCGACACCGCCACTGACGATGCCATAGCTTTTGGCTTGTCGCATCAAGCGCAGTATATGGTTTTAGTACCTTGTTGCCAGGCTGAAGTCGCGCGGGCCCTTAGGCAAACCAAACAGAGCGATTACGATGACCCTATTTCAGAGCTATGGCGCCACCCTATTCATACCCGTGAGTTTGGTAGTCAGTTGACCAACACCCTGCGATCTTTACAGCTTGAAGCCCACGGTTATCAAGTCACAGTTACCGAATTAGTTGGTTGGGAACACTCGATGAAAAACGAACTGATTGTGGCGAGCCGTAAAGGCACACCTAAACCCGCAGCGATTAAAAGGTTGAACGATTTAATTGATCGGGTGGGTTTACCTGCTTTGAAAGAGCGGTTTTTCGCACCTTTATTGTGAATTTTAAACTCACTTATTATCAAGACATTGACGGCTTTTGCACGCCATGAACCATGTTGAGGTTTTTTGAAATGACAACATTAATAGCGGGTTGCGGTGATTTAGGGTTAAACGTGGCAAAACGTTTGATGGGTCACAACACTTCTGTTATTGGGTTGAGACGACACCCAGCGGCTTCAAACCCAGCCAAGAATGACTTATTTCAATGGTTAGCTGCCGATTTGCTTGATACCGAAAGCCTATTCAGTTTAAGTAATCTTGCCCAAGACTTCACGCAAGTTGTTTACTGCGTCACGCCAGATCAACGTACACCCGAACAATATCGTGCAACGTACGTACAAGGGTTGCAAAATTTAACAGCCGCTTTAGGTTCAGATGACTTAGGTTTCGTTAAGTCTGGGCACAATATTCGCCGTTGGGTATTTGTGTCTTCAACTGCAGTGTATGGTGCATCAAGCGATGAGTGGGTTGATGAAAACACCCCGACTTTACCCGATAGTTTTAACGGCAAAATTTTGTTAGAAGCCGAGCAGTTCTTACATCAACATCATCAAAACAGTGTCGCCTTGCGTTTGTCTGGCATTTATGGCCCTGGGCGAAACCAAATTGTGCAGCGCATAAAAGATGGTGTGGCTAGCGCCCCAATTGACCCCCCACACTATTCAAACCGCATACATATTGACGATGCGGCCCGTGCCATTGAGCATGTTTTGAGTCTGCCAAACCCAGATTCAGTTTATGTGGTGACTGACCTGTTGCCGCTACCTATGCACACCCTTTATAACCACATTGCCGAACAGCTAGGTGCACCACCCGTGCCTATTGGACCACCCCCATCAGGTATGAGTAGCAAACGTCTATCAAGCAAGCGCCTGGTTGATAGCGGCTTTACACACCTTTGGCCTAACGCACGCATAGGCTATGACGCGATGCTTAAAGGGTAAGGTTAGGCATCAGAACTTGATAGACAAAAAAGACATCGCTGTAGCGATTTATAAAAATAATTATGTACCATCGCAAATTCACATTAGAAATTGATATCTACAAGACCAAATAAAAAATATTTAGCACTTTTTTATTGTGGTTCATAAATTAAAAGACTAATTATCTTGACTTTTGTATCTAAATAGATACAATAACATTGCGACGATAAATAAATATTTTCAAAAAAACTGATGCTTTTAATCTTTGGCTTTCAACACTTACAGACCCATTAGTTAAAGCCAAGGTATTGATAAGAATCGATAGAGCCATTCTTGGCAATTTTGGCGACTGCGAGCCTATAGGTGAAGGTGTTTCAGAAATGAAGATTCATTCGGGACCAGGTTATAGGCTTTATTTCACACGCATTGGCACTATCGTTTATTTACTTTTAACTGGTGGCGATAAGTCGACACAGAATAAAGATATTGAAGATGCTAAACAACTAGCGCGGAATTTAAAAAAGGCATATTGATATGAAAACTAAAACAACACCATTCGACGTTGCTGACTACCTTAGCAATGAAGAAAGCATTGCAGCTTACCTTAATGCTGCGCTAGATGAACCTGAGCCTGAATTACTTTTACTAGCTGTTAAGAACGTTGCTCGTGCACGCGGTATGGCGCAACTTGCAAAAGATACTGGGCTTGGGCGAGAAAGCCTTTACAAAGCGCTAAGAGCTGGCTCTAAGCCTCGATACGACACAATGCTGAAAGTAATGCGTGCACTAGGCGTAAAGTTACGCGCAGAGCCAATTTGATCGCCCTCATTTACTCATATAGGGCACGCACCGAAATAATTAATTGAAACCGTTTAGCTACAAAACTGCACTTTAACAAAATGACTACTATTTGATGTCATGACTTGTGTTGCGAATGACGTTCACACCTTATTCAGCGTGCAAAATTTTATGGCTTAGCTCTTGCCAGACTGGCGTTAAGTCAGTTGCGAGTGGTTTAATGCTGCCCAAGTCAAACACCCCATCATCTGGCCCATGAAAGTCTGAGCCAATTGAAGCTAAAAAGCCATAGTCTCGCGCCACTTGTGCGTATACATCATATTCGCGCGGGCGATGGCTACCGGTATTGACTTCAATACCTAAACCCCCTGCCGCTTTAAATGATTTAAACAACGTGTCAAATTCAAGGCTTGAGTACTTATACCGACCTGGGTGTGCAATCACCGCCACCCCGCCAGCCGACTTGACCCAACTCACCGCCTCTTCTAATTTTGCCCACTGTATGTCGACATAAGCCGGGCCATTATCGTACAAGTATTGATCGAACACTTGTTGCATGGTGGCGCAATGACCGGCATCAACTAAGTAACGTGCAAAATGAGTGCGGCTAATCAACTCTGGGTTGCTCACAAATTTCAGCGCGCCTTCGAAGGCGCCTGGCATGCCCAGTTTAGCCAAAGCGTCTGCCATGCCTTTAGCGCGGTTCACACGACCAGACCGTGTGTGATGCAAGCCTGCTAGCAAAGTTGGGTCTTGAGCATCTAACCCTAAACCCACAATGTGTACGGTACGACCTAACCAAGTCACTGAAATTTCAGCACCAGCCAAAAAAGCCATGCCATGATGCTTGGCCGCTTGTTGTGCCGCAGCAATGCCTGACACTTCATCGTGGTCAGTCAAGGCCCAAAGATCGACACCCCGCTCAGCTGCCCGAGCCGCCAACACGTCAGGGCTTAACACACCATCAGAAAAACTAGAGTGGCAATGCAAATCTGCGCTTAAAGGTGCCCAGCCGCTCTTTCTCACCAGCAAAGTGTGTTCTGTGTTTTGAGATAAGTCTGGTTCAGTCATATTCATTCATTCATATATTTAAAAGATTCGGTCATTTAGTTTTCATTCATCAGTCGAGTAGGTATTCATTTTCATAGATTAAATCATCAGTTGATGAAATTTAGATAAAACCACACCCCTTTACTTCTAGGTCTAAGCTTACTGCCTTAACTTAAGCTTATGCCCAACTGCAGTGATTGACAAGA
>JBDNHM010000416.1:0-5308 GCA_041688825.1 Burkholderiaceae bacterium
CACTTTATTACAGATATTATCGATTTCAGTATTTGAGAAAAATGAGCTTTCAAGCGCCTTTAAAGAGGGTGAACTCACAACTGATTCTCCTGGCTCCGCTAACCAATTGAATCTATTCGATTTTTAACCGGACACTACTGAGTTAGTATGACTTTTAAAAGAAACAATCTTCCTTCAACTTATTAAGCACGATTTTTAAAAAAATCTTTTGTCGGTAGCATGGAAATTTTAAACTTAAACTAAAAAAATTTAGTGTTAATTAATTGTATGTATAAACTTCAACGAATCTTCACTTCAAACATTACCCATTCTTAAAGAGAGAAATTAGTGAGCATAATCGTTACAGGGGGTGCTGGTTTTATTGGTAGCAACTTTGTTCTTGATTGGTTGGGTCAGTCTGACGAAGCTGTCATTAACATCGACAAACTCACTTATGCGGGTAATCTTGAAAACCTAAAAAACCTTCAAGATGATTCAGGCCATATTTTTATACATGGTAACATCGGTGACGCTTCTTTGATAAATACTTTACTAGCTAAGTACAAACCCCGTGCCATTATTAATTTTGCTGCTGAATCGCATGTTGACCGAAGCATTCATGGCCCGCAGGCATTTGTGGAAACAAACATAGTTGGCACTTTTCATTTGTTGGAATCTGCTCGTGCCTTTTTTAATGGGTTAGGGAGCGCAGCCAAATCCAATTTTCGTTTTTTGCACATTTCAACTGATGAGGTGTATGGGTCTCTTGCAAAAGACGACCCGGCTTTCGCCGAAACAAATCGTTACGAACCAAATAGCCCTTACTCGGCTAGCAAAGCGGCAAGCGACCATTTGGTTCGTGCCTACCATCACACCTTTGGTCTGCCGGTATTAACTACAAACTGCAGTAACAATTATGGGCCTTTTCACTTTCCAGAAAAACTCATTCCGTTGATGATTGTGAATGCATTGGAGGGAAAGCCATTGCCGGTTTACGGAGATGGCCAGCAGATTCGCGACTGGTTGTACGTGAAAGACCATTGCAGTGCAATTCGTCGAGTGCTTGAGGCTGGCGTATTGGGTGAAACCTACAACGTAGGGGGTTGGAATGAGATGCCTAACTTGATATCGTGCACATCGTATGTACCTTGCTAGATGAGCTTAAACCCCGCCTTGATGGCAAACATTACAAAGAACAAATCACATACGTGACTGACCGACCTGGCCATGACCGTCGCTATGCCATTGATGCAAGAAAAATAGAGCGCGAACTCGGTTGGAAACCTGCAGAGACTTTTGAAACAGGCATTCGAAAAACAGTGCAATGGTACTTAGAAAACCAAAGTTGGGTAGCCAACATTCAATCAGGCGATTATCGTGATTGGGTTGAAAAGAACTACACCGATCGCGAAGTGTGAATATTTCTTAGTACATTGATCAAAAAACCATAAGAAACAAAGAAATAATGAAAACAAGAACCAAACATGTCCCAACGTAAAGGCATTATCTTGGCTGGTGGCTCTGGCACGCGGCTTTACCCTGTAACCATGGCCGTATCAAAACAACTATTGCCTATTTACGACAAGCCAATGATTTACTACCCGCTCAGCACTTTAATGCTGGCCGGCATTCGTGACATTCTTATTATTTCAACCCCGCAAGATACCCCACGCTTTGAACAGCTGTTGGGTGATGGCAGCAGTTGGGGCCTGAACCTACAATTTGCAGTACAACCCAGCCCAGACGGCTTAGCCCAAGCTTTTATTATCGGTAAAGACTTTATCGGTAATAAACCTAGCGCATTAGTTCTAGGCGACAACATTTTTTATGGTCACGACCTAAACACTTTGCTTGAGCGATCAATGGTGCGTGACCAAGGCGCTACGGTTTTTGCTTACCACGTGCATGACCCAGAGCGCTACGGTGTTGTGGCTTTTGATTCTCAAGGTCAGGCAACTAGCTTAGAAGAAAAGCCCTCAAAGCCAAAAAGTAATTATGCCGTTACAGGTCTGTATTTTTATGACAACCAGGTTGTCGATATTGCAGCAGATCTTAAGCCTTCACCACGGGGCGAGTTAGAAATTACTGACTTAAACCGCATTTACCTTGAGTGCGACCAGTTAAATGTTGAAATGATGAGTCGAGGCTATGCGTGGCTTGATACGGGCACCCATGAGAGCTTAATTGAAGCAAGTAACTTCATTCAGATTATTGAACACCGTCAGGGTCTTAAAGTGGCTTGCCCAGAAGAAATTGCCTACCGCAAAGGCTTCATCAATGCCGAGCAACTTGAAAAATTAGCCCAGCCACTTTCTAAAAATGGCTATGGGCAATACCTGCAACGTTTGCTCAAAGAAGAGGCGCGTTGATGAAAGCCACCTCTTTAGCTATTCCAGACGTTATGCTTATTGAGCCTAAAGTATTCGGTGACGACCGCGGTTTTTTCTTTGAAAGTTTCAACCAAAACCAATTTGAAGCGGCAGTAGGTAAGCAAGTTACCTTTGTTCAAGACAATCATTCTCGTTCAGCTAAAAACGTGTTGCGTGGGCTACATTATCAAATTAAACAACCTCAGGGAAAGCTCGTACGGGTAACGGCAGGCGAGGTATTTGACGTAGCTGTTGATATTAGAAAAAGTTCACCAACATTTGGTAAATGGGTGGGCGAAATTCTTAGCGCAGACAACAAAAAACAATTGTGGGTACCAGAGGGGTTTGCTCATGGCTTTGTTGTGCTTTCAGACACTGCAGAGTTTTTATATAAAACAACAAATTACTATGAGCCTGAATTTGAGCGCTGTATTGCGTGGAATGACCCAAACTTAGGTATTGATTGGGGTATTAAAGATGAACCACTGATTTCTGATAAAGACAAACAAGGCATGGCTTTTAAACATGTATGCTGAGAACGGTAAGACCATTTGTTTCTATAAATCGAAAACTGACTTTGAACAATGAGTATTTTTAAATGCAACAACTAGTACTAAAAAATGAAAGTATCTAGATATTTATGAGAGTTCCTCGATATGTCCCTTCGCCGCAATACATTATGGAACCTTGTTGGTACAGGTCTTCCCTTATTAGTTGGTGTAGTAACAATACCATATCTTATAAATGAAATTGGTAATGAATCATTCGGAATACTCACTTTAATTTGGGCACTGATAGGGTATTTCAGTATATTTGATTTTGGTTTTGGAAGAGCATTAACACAGCAAGTAGCATCTGCAAAAGCCGAAAATAATACTGATAAATTACTAGGCCTAATTAAAACTGGAAAAATTTTTATTGCAATTACAGGAATCGGTGGTGGGGTGTTAATGGCAGTACTTGCACAGCCACTAGCTACAAGTTGGTTAAATATTAGCCCAGCATTAACTAATCAAACACAAATTGCATTGTACATTGCCAGTATAGGAATACCTTTTGTAACAGTAGCGACAGGTTTACGAGGGGTGCTGGAAGCATTTGAAGAGTTTAAAGAAATAAATATCATAAGAGTTGTAATAGGTTTAGCCAACTTTGGTTTACCCGCTCTTTCAGTCTACTATATCGATACGTCATTAGTGTGGATGGTATTAGGACTTGTAATTGCAAGAGTAATTACACTTATATTTTATTGGTTATTATTAAATAAAAAACTTAAAATTTATGTTGGCAAAGCAAATTTAACGAAAGAATATCTAAAAAAATTAATGTCATTTGGTGCATGGATGACGGTATCAAATCTTGTTAGCCCGTTAATGGTTACTGCTGATCGTTTTATAATATCTGCTGTATTAGGCGCCAGTGTAGTCGCATATTACACAGTACCATTTGAACTAATGATTCGAGTACTTATAATACCTGGTGCGTTAACGTCAGCCTTATTTCCAAGGTTATCAATACTTATAATTCAAAATAAAAATGAAGCACGAAAGTTATATAAAAAATGTTTATTGTTAGTATTAAGTGCCATTCTACCAATATGTTTAGCAGCAACTATATTTTCACACTGGGGTATGAAAATATGGATTGATGAAAGCTTTGCAGATAACTCATGGCAAATTATTTGTATTCTTTCTATCGGAATTTTGTTTAATAGTATGGCCTCGATACCTTATGCAACAATTCAAGCTTTCGGTGATGCAAGATCAACTACTTTTTTACATATAATTGAGTTTGCTTTATACATACCAATACTATTTATACTCCTGCATTACTTTGGTCTAATTGGAGCTGCTATAGCTTGGTCCACTCGCACTGGTTTTGATTTAATAGCTTTGCTTTACTTATCACATAGAAAAGGCATTTAAACACTAAAATAAAAGTGAAAAAATAAAAATAAAAATAAAAATAAAAATACAAAATATTAAATGTATTTGTTAAATTATAAATATCAAAACCAATTAAATAAATTAATCAATCCATAATGTTTGAATTAATATTTCAACATATAAATACAAATAAATGTAGGAATTATGAATTTAGCATCGGTTGAATCAATTCTAGTCCTTTGGATATTAATATTAACAAGTCCAATATGGCTTGAAAATTTAATTACAAGAATTATCGGTTGCTCACTAATTGGAGTAACATTATTATTTTTTAATTTCCCTGATATAAGTGAATATAATTTACACTTTGAAGCATTAACTGATTTATCATATGAAGATTTTAAAGTAGTTAGGGAGGATTGGAACTTTGAATATATTTATGATTTACTTGTATTCGTTGCTTCAAAATTTATAACATTCAACTATTTTTATATATCGATTATTACTACAGTATTATTAAGTTACTATTTGTTTTTTAAAAGCTTTTCTAATGACTTAGCTGTTGCTAGTTTTATTTGCGTAGTATCTATATTTATTTACTATATAGCTTTTACATTACGAACATCTATAGTCTCTGCTTTTCTTGCGTACATCTTTATTATTTTGAATAAAAGAATATATTTAACATTTTATTTATTATTAATTGCAACTTTTATTCATACAATTATTGCCCCATTTTTTTCGATAATTTTATTAATTAAAATCAAATTATTTACACATAAATATTTTAAAGAAAGTATTTTAATAATACTGTCAATTTCATTTTTTTCAAATGCCATAGTTAATACATACATAAATTATTTTTCTTTAAATGAATTTATTTATTTTAAATTAAATATTTATGAAGAATATGATTATTTAAAAATAAGTTATTTAGTCGCCCCTGATTTATTCATAACTATATGATTTAATTGGTAAATATAAGGTTTTTGGGTTATAATAACTCCCAGATAATGACCTTCCCAGCACTATTTTCTGGGAGTTTTCTGGAAATGCACTCATGACCCAAGTCAA
>JBDNHM010000417.1:0-1286 GCA_041688825.1 Burkholderiaceae bacterium
AGATGAAGTCAATTTAACGGGTAAAAAGCCAGTGACTGAACCCAACTCAAGTCGCTCAGCATATGAACCTAACTGATCATTCCTATATAACCAGCGCCACCGATGCAATTGGTTGGCATTGATGCGATGCGACATCGCTACTGCAGCAATCGAGGCGTCAGGCCGCATAGACTCTTGAACAATTCGAATCTTCTGAGCGGCTGTGTAGCTCTGGCGCAAATGGGGTTGAGATGTGGGTGAAAGATTATCCATAACAGGCGTTCGCTTAAAATTAGATGGACGCTTATTGTGGATAAATTTATGACAAATAACTAGGCGGTGCAGGTCGGGGGCTTACAGATAAACCACTTACAACTGGAGAGTAAAAAATGCTTGCATCACGCTTCGCTTCCCGTTCCCCACTGCTTCGCAGTGCGTTCCCTTTAACTGATGATCAAATCCGTGCAGTGGTCCCATCGATTTTTGCTGATGCACCACATGAAAGCCGATCGCAACGATACACTTACATACCGACCGTAGCTGTTTTGGATGAATTGCGCAAAGAAGGGTTTCAGCCCTTCATGGTTACCCAGACCCGGGTACGCAACGAAGACCGGCGCGAGTTCACCAAGCACATGATTCGTTTACGCCATGCTGGCCAGATCAATGCACGCGGTGAGGCTAATGAAATTATTCTGCTCAATTCACATGACGGTACCAGCAGTTATCAAATGCTGGCTGGCATGTTCCGATTTGTATGCAGTAACGGGCTAGTTTGTGGTGACACGGTGGCCGATGTGCGAGTGCCTCATAAAGGCGATGTAACGGCTCAGGTAGTCGAAGGCGCCTATCGGGTTTTAAGTGGCTTTGACAATGCCAGAGAATCTCGCGAACTGATGCAGGAAATCAACCTAGATGATGGTGAAGCTGAATTATTTGCTCGTGCGGCGCTAACGTTGAAGTATGACGATCCACAAAAAAAAGCGCCAGTGACAGAAAACCAAATTTTATTACCCAGACGTGCTGAAGATTGTCATGCTAACTTATGGAGCGTCTTTAACCGTACTCAGGAAAACCTCACTAAAGGTGGCCTGTCTGGTCGCACTGCTAATGGTGGTCGTCAAAAAACACGGCCTGTTTTGGGTATTGATCAAAATATAAAGCTTAACCGTGCTTTGTGGTTATTGGCTGATGGCATGCGTCAATTAAAGACTGGGTGATACAGGTGAGGGGGTAACCCCTCTTTTTGTTGGTGTGGCAATTAAGTGTTGCCCGGCTATGCCGGGCCCCATGATCTAGACCTTGCA
>JBDNHM010000079.1:0-1343 GCA_041688825.1 Burkholderiaceae bacterium
CACCAAAACCCCAAATTGGTATTGCGAACTTAACCTTGGCTCGAGTTCGTGAAGTTTGCTATTGCTATATGTTGTCCATATAACGCCCGCTTCTCGGCGAAGGTTCCAACCCTGAGCATCGGCAATATAATCTGACTCGTTTTGATAGGTATGCAGTAACTCTTGCACACTAATAAGATCACCGGCTCCAACTGCTAGCGCTATTTCTTTGTGAAGATTTGGTGCTTCACGTAGCAGGGTTCTTAAGGCAATAGAAGTGTCTTTAAGTTGTTGGTATGTCCACGCTGAAGCGAGGTAGTCTTTCAGCCAAGGTAATGCTTTCGGTAAATATCGTAAACGAACTGTTAGGGGCCCCTTAGGGTCAAGCAACCATTTCGGGACTTGTTTCCAAACCCCCGGGTACGCTGGTGGCAATATAGAGTGAGAAGATAACCAGCCAGCATTACCATAGCTCGCCGCCTGAGCTTGCCCCGGTTCTCCTGGGTCAAGTAAGGTGACTTTTAGCCCTGCCTGAAGGCTGTGGTAAGCAGTCGTTGCCCCCACCACACCGGCACCAATTATGATGACATGCTTGGTCATGATGCATCAAATCTCAATGACATTGAATATTTCATTTTTTTATAAAGAAAGGTCGTGATCGTAACGAGAATAAGGCGCTTTTGTTCACCGTAATACTTACGTGTAATCACTAAACCTGGCGTTCCAGCTTTTGTTTTTAAAAGTTTTGCAATGTCACCTTCAATAGGGGTAGCAGAAAATTCTTGCATCACCTCAATAATTTTTTGACTGTACTTTTTTTCAATCAACATAGACAGCGGTAAAGTGGTCTTGCCCACATCTGCTCGAACGCCAGAGTAGTCGGGGTGCACATATACCTGTGAATGAGCAACGGGTGAGCGTTGATCAACAAGAAACTTAATTGCAACAATATTCAACCAACTATGTTTGATATCGCCATCAAGTAGTTTGAATAGTTTTGTACCCACACGTACAGTTTTTGCGCTTTCTACCAGCAATATAGCGTTATCAATGTAGTTAAAAAGATCAGATAGTTTAGAGATTTGCTGGGTGTATTGCGTAGCGGGCTCTGTGCCTTCAACGCGGGTTCCATGCCCGGCTCGACGAGAAACGACCCCTGCATTGCTTAATAGCTTTACAGCTTCTCGCACCGTATGGCGACTGGCACGATATTTGCTGGAAATCAGTAACTCGGGTGGTAATAATGTACCAACGGGGTATTGCCCCGAGCGAATATCGCTCAGCAGGTCTTCATAGATTTGCTTGTATCGAGGCGGTTCTGTTTTTTTTGGTCGAGGAACGGGCATTATATTTTTTTGCGATGA
>JBDNHM010000418.1:0-2415 GCA_041688825.1 Burkholderiaceae bacterium
GAATGTCGACACCCTTGGCACGCATACGCTCAATTGCTTGCATGCTCAGTACTTCACCGTCGGCAATGCTACGTGCAACGGCATTACCACAGGCCATATCAATGGATGCCTTCTGATTGACTGTTAGCTTGTTGTAAACGTCCGCATTAATAATGAGCCATTCTGGGCTAACCGGATTATGCCAACCAGGAAAGTAGTAGTACTTAGCAGCTTTTTCAAACCCCATAGTCTCATCCATACCAGGGTTTGAGAACTCGGCAGCATCTATCACGCCACGCTCTAGCGCTGGGAAAACATCACCACCACCCAATACTTGAGTAGAAACGCCCAGATTTTCAAGCACATTGGAACCAAGGCCTGCAATACGCATCTTCAGACCTTTGAAATCTTCAAGAGTATTAATTTCTTTGTTAAACCAACCACCAGATTCAGGTGCTAGCAAACCACAAAAAATACCCTTCATGTTGTGCTTCTTGAGAACTTCATCCAATACTTGCTGTCCACCACCATAGTAAATCCAAGCCAAAAACTGGGTAAGATCGGGCGTAAAGGGTGCTGCGTTAAAGAGAGCCAAGCCAGGCTCTTTATTAATGTATAAGCCAATACCCACGTAACCCGCGTCTACCGACCCAGAAGATACCGCATCAAAAATACCCATGACTGGAACTAACGCACCAGGCTCAAAAAACCTCATGTTCACTGAGTTGTCCGTTGCCATACGAACATTTTTAACCATTTGATTAATATGATCGCCGATGGGTTTGAAGTTTGACCCGAACATGCCTGCAACTTTTATGTTGACGGTAGGGTCCTTGGCCTGAACAGGCGTTACGTTAAGTATACATAGTGCCGCAGTTACAGCGACGGCCAGTTTGTTTAAACGTGAAAGACGAAATGTCATAATGAATCTCCTTGTTGGAAAGTAAAATAAGCTAAGCAGGAAACGAAGGCTTTCGAATATGCCAATCGGTCTGGTTTTGATAAGCAACTCCTAGCCTAAACAAAGTCACCTCGCACCAAGGCGCGGCTTCAAGCATTAACCCAATAGGCATACCATCGGGCGAAAAACCGCACGGCACAGACAGTCCGGGCAAACGCCCGAAAGCACCTGCATACGTATTTTGTGTAATCGCTCGAGTAGCCTCAAAAATGCTGCGATTATCTTCAATTGGAGGGGCTACCGTAGGTGACGTGGGACTGAGAATCACGTCAACAAACCTAAACACATCGTCTAGGGTGCGACACCACACTTCTCTAGATCGCATTGCACGAGCGTAGTCTCGCCCGTTGTAGTTCAACCCCATCTGCATGCGTTCCAGAGTTGCCATTAACCAACGATCGTCAGCTTGCGCAAGATGCTCTTCGTGGAAGGCACAAGCGTCGGAATAGATCATGGCCGCGGCATCAGAGTGGACCTTCTCTACGCCTGATAAAGTTATCGGAACTATAACTGCGCCCAACGACTCAAGTACCTGAATAGCCTCATCAACAGCCTTACCTACCTCGGGCTCGACACCGTCAAAATAATGATTTTGGGGAATACCTATTCGTAAACCCTTGATGCCGTCGTGAATGTCAACTTGCAGGTTCGAAAGCGCATGATTTTCACTGACGCAATCGGCTGGATCGTAACCCGCTATGACGGAGAACAATTGAGCAACTTCTTGAACAGTGCGGGCCATAGGGCCTATCGTGTCATGTGTAGGGCTAACTGGCATGCATCCATGGTTAGACACGCGACCTACCGTTGGACGTAAACCAGAAATGCCATTTAAAGAAGCCGGTATTCGAACCGAACCACCCGTGTCAGTTCCCAACGCCCAACTTGCCATTCCTGTAGCCACAGCGACCCCAGAACCGCCACTTGAGCCTCCAGGAATTCGTTCAAGATTCCAAGGGTTACGACATTGACCAATGATGGGGTTATTAGACCGTACCCCAAAAGCAAATTCATGCATTGTTACCTTTCCAAGAATGATCGCACCAGCAGCTCGCAATCGCTTCACGACAGTGGCGTCGACGGTAGGAATGTTGTCTTTGAAAAAGCCTGACGCATAGGTAGTGCGCAGGCCTGCAGTGTCAATATTATCTTTCACCAAAATTGGCACACCATGAAGCAAGCCATTTGATCGCCCCACATTGGTTTTCTCATCAGCTTGTCGCGCAGCATTTAGGGCGACCTGCGCATCCAACGTAATGATGGCATTAACGTATGGATTCCACTTTTCAATGTTCTCAATACATTGCTTTACCTTATCTTCAGACGAAGATAAATAATTCAACGGCGTCATAAATATTGCCTTGAAATGTAGAATAAATGAGCAAATTAAGAATTTTAAATAACGCTTTAAATTGTACGTATATTTCCACTAATTAAACATAATATTTTTGCAAAAAAATTAAAAACATAAAAAA
>JBDNHM010000004.1:0-4920 GCA_041688825.1 Burkholderiaceae bacterium
ACCATCGTAAGACAGCCTCATGTTCACAGGCTCGCCATACACAAAGATACGCACCTGCCCTTCGGGAAAGAACATCAGCGCCTCATGAGAGTGAGTACCACGCCCGCGCCCAAGTCAATGCGAAGCTCTAGGGCTGTGGGTGTTAAGGGTGTTAAGGCCTCAGCTTTCTGCGCACGGGCTTTTACGCCACTCACCTTTTTGGTTTTACTCTTTTTTAACAACCCCGCATCAATAAAGCCCGCCGTGTTTAGCAATTCAGGCGGCGCAATCAAAGGTGGACGAGCACCAACGTCAGCACTGTTAGCGCGGCGACTGTAAAAGCCCGAAGGGCTAATGTTGTGGCGCCGGCAGAACTCACGCACCGTTAGGCCGCTTGCTTTAAATGACTCTTGTTCGCTCTCAAAGCGCTGCTCACGTGTCGTGCGTGTTGGGTTTAAACTTATCGTACTCATCTCAAACTCTCCATTGAAAATATCATGGGAGTAGTTTGAACTTTTAAATTTGTAAAAGATATAACGGCGTTGAGTTACCGCTTACCCGCGTCGCTTCGCTCCGAAGAGATCAGTTTTAAAGAGTTTGAGTGATCAGTTTGCCGTGGAATAGGTGACCAGTTTGCCGTGGAATCAGTGTCCAGTTTGAGCGGAATACGCAGTCAGCCTCTAATGAACATGGCTGCGAGCTCAATAGCCGTGAGAAATGGTCAAAAAAGTAGCGCCATCAAGTCTGCTGCAGCTCGCGAAAATGGGCGTAAAGGGGGAAGACCAAAATTAGTTTTAGCTCTGTGAATGGGCGGTGCGTAAACCCCAGTGGCAGCGACTTCTATCAATGCATCACAAATGGCAAGTTGGCTTGCGGGTATACGTGCAATGCCTGCTCAAACCAACCCTTCAATCCGCCTGACCCACCAACCTTAGCTAGCTTATAAAGAAAGCCAATAAAATTTAGTCAATCTATCTCTAAAAACAACCAAAAATGTAAAGATAAGATGATAAAATCAAAAAAATAGATAATAATAGCCTGTTACAACAAGGAAAATGCATGCTTCTTAGATTTTGCGTGAGCAACTTCAAGTCAATCAGAAACGAAGCTGAGCTTAGTTTCATTGCTACAGCGTTAAAAGAAGACCCCGATCAACTCATCCCAACGCGCTATAGCAAATATGGCGTACTGCCTGTTGTATCGCTTTATGGGGCAAATGCATCTGGTAAGTCGAACATTCTTGTAGCGCTTGAGTTTATGCACTTAATGGTTTTATCTTCTTTCAAACACGCTGAAGATTCAGAAATGCCTCATCGACCATTTTTACTTGACAACGAAAGCGAGTCATTGCCGTCTAGTTTCATACTTGATTTTGTGTTGGAGGACATTCGTTACCAATATGGCGTGACACAAAGCAAACACGGCGTACATGATGAGTGGCTTTATGCATTCCCAAAGCTAATTAAACAAGTTTTATTTACGCGTCGTACGAATGATTCAAAACCGTTTAATTTTGGCAGATCTTTTATAGGGGGGAAACAAATTCAGACTATTACACCCCAAAAAGCTTTGTTTTTATCGGTTGGCAGTGCGTCAGGTCATGACCTTCTTGTAAAAATCTCAACATTCTTTAAAAACAACATAAGCTTTTGCATCACAGAGAATAAATCAAGCTACCAAAAGACTCAAAAACTTCTCGATGAAGACAAAGCACTTGCAAGAGATGTGGTTCTTTATCTGGGCATGGCCGATGTAGGTATTACAGACCTACGTATAAAAAAAACAGAAATGTCTGAACACATGAAGCCTGAGTTAGCAAACTTTTTTTCAGAAATAAAAAAAATTGTTGCAACAAAAAGCAATACAGATCTTGTTGATTTTGAAAAACGTCGCACGCTTGAACTCGGCCATGTAACAAAAGATGGCACGATTAAATATCTTAATTTTTCAGATGAAAGTTTAGGCACTAAGCATTTATTTAAAATATTACCGTCAATTTTATTAGCGCTAAGACATGGTGGGGCGTTAATATTAGACGAAATAACCACTAGCCTTCACACCTTACTCGCACGCAAACTAGTCTCTGTATTTCAGAATAAAGAGCTAAACCCTCATGGCGCGCAACTTGTGTTTTCCACACACGACACCAACCTTTTAGCGCCAGGCATTTTACGGCGCGATCAAATTTGGTTTACAGAAAAATCTTCCTCAGGCGATACATCGTTGTTTCCATTAACTGATATAAAAACTAAAAATACCGATAATATTGAAAAAGGTTATGTACAAGGTCGGTTTGGTGCAATCCCTTTTATAGGCAGCGCATGAAATGGATCGTAGATTTCAAAAAGTACGATCTTTAACTCGAAATAGCAAGCCTAAGCGTGACCCCAAACCTGAAATTATTTTAGTGTGCGAAGGGAAAGTAACGGAACCTAGATATTTTAATGAGTTCAGCAGAATTTGTGGCAACCCGTTAGTAAAAGTGACGACAATAGGTGGTTGCGGCGTCCCTCTATCTGTGGTCGAACGCGCTGTTCAGGAATACGATTGTCGAATTAAGAAAAAGAATAAATCAACAGATTCGTTCGAAATTTTTGAAGTGTGGGCTGTATTTGATAGAGATTCACACCCGGAAAAACAAGTTCCAAATGCTTTCAAGTTGGCTGATACAAATAATATTTCTGTTGCTTTTTCTAACCCATGCTTTGAAGTATGGGGGTTGATGCACTTTAGTTGTTTTGGGAAGCCAGGCCATCATCATGAAGCTCAAGCCGCCTTAAAAAGTAAACTACCCAGTTATTGTCATACAAAAAACCCATATATTGATGCTCTTGCGTTACATGATCGTTATTCGCAAGCTGTAAGAAACTCTATTCAAGCATTAGATGCCCGTAAAAATGAACAAAACATAAATGGTGACCCAAGCACAACCGTACATCAACTGACCGAACGAATTACTAGCTTTGGAAAGAAATAACATGCTCGGTATAAAGCGATCAAGCGTTAACGCTTCAAGGCGTTGATTCGGCCATCGCATCATCTGAAGCGAGTTTTCCACGCAGCCCGTCGAGCCAATTAAAACAGCTTACTATTTCTGGCATTTTGACCTCGATAGCCTTCGAATCAATAGACTCGATGAGAAGTTCCATGGCAATAACCAACTTTCAATACCAGCCAAACCCAGACGCCCCACAATATGCCAAAATACCACCATGGTCAAAAACATAACGATCTGTATGCATCTGATGAAGGTAAGCGATCCACAAACCCCAGTGTTGCTTCTTTAAGCCATCTGTGATGGCCACAATTTTACGATTACGATTGAGTAATTATTTTATTTTTAATATGCCAAGGCATGAGCGCGTCAACCTCATCAACCGTTTTGGCGGCGGGCAGTTCGTTTAACACTTGGCGTAGCCAAGTGTAGGGTTCTAAGCCGTTGGCTTTGGCTGTTTCGAGCAGCGAGTAAATCACCGCACTTGAATGCGCACCTGCTGGCGTGTCACTGAAGAGCCACGCTTTACGACCAATGACAAACGGGCGAATTTTATTCTCGGCCTGGTTATTATCAATCGGCAAGTCGCCCCGCTCGGTGTAGCGCATGAGCATGGCCCAACGGTTACGCATGTAAGTGAGTGCTTTGCCCAGCGTGCTTTGGGGCGTGACGAGGGGTTGAGTCTTTTGCATCCAATCGTGTAATTCTGAGAGCACGGGCAAGCTTAGCTTCTGACGTGCATCGTAACGTTGGTCAATGGTGTCATCTTTATGCTCGCGTTCAATGCGGTAGAGTTTACCGATCAAGGCCACTGCCTCATCGGCTCGACCCCTTTTGCCCTTGGGTTGCACTTTAGTGGCATCAACAAAGCCACGGCGCACGTGTGCCATGCAAGCCAAGCGTTCGATACCTTTGGTTTTTGAAACTGCGTTGTACCCATCATAGCCATCGGCCATGATGTAGCCTTGATAGTCTTGCAACAATCGCACCGGTACCTCGCCGCCCCGACTGGGGTCGTAATCAAACAGCACCACAGGCTTGCCAGGTGGCCCACCGGTTTGCACCCACATATACGAGTTAGAGGTCGCCTTTCTGTCTTTCTCTTTTAGAACCTGCACCACGGTTTCGTCAATGTGGATCACTCGACCTTCAAGCAATGCGTCACGGGCTAAATTATGCAAGGGTTGCAGCAACTTACCCACCCCAATGGTCCAACGCGCCAGCGTTTGGGTGGCCACAGGTGCCCCGTGGCGCTCGAGCACCTTAGCAAAGCGGGTGAGTGGCAATCCGTCAACAAACTTTACGGTAGCCATCATGGCCAAGAAGTCTGCACTGGCGTTGGTTTTAGGTAAGGGCTGGGGAGGTAATTGTGCGGTGATTGGTGCGTGGGTGCTGCCTTGGGTGCTGGCGTGACTATTAGCGTGACTGTTAGAACTGCAACCGTAGCGCAAACGAATGTGGCGTAACACGCGAATTTGCATCGGTACGATGTCAAGCTGTTCGCTCACGTCTTGGCCAATCACAACCATGGGTGTGCCACAGGGGCAAGTGCGATCGGCTTGGGGCACATCGTGCACGATCTCAACGCGCTCGAGTTGTGCGGGCAATGGGGCACGTTTGCCACGGGCAACAGGTTTTTTATCAACCACAGGGGCAGCAACATCGGCCGCAGGGATTGGTGCAAGATCAGCCGAACTATCAGCCAGACCATCAACCCCATCAACAGACTGCAAAGCCAGCAGTTCAGCCTCGTCGAACAACCGGCTTTGCAAAGACGACTGCTCGGAGCTTGAGCCAAACATACGCCTGCGCGCTAAAAGGATTTGTTCAAACAGGTGGTTGATGTAGTTTTGTGCGTTTAGGTGCGACTCATTGATGTAGGTTGCAGCTTCGGTGCGGTATTCGGTGATGAAGTTCTGGGCTTGAAGGTTGGCTTCATTAGCAAC
>JBDNHM010000080.1:0-6178 GCA_041688825.1 Burkholderiaceae bacterium
ATTACTAATGTACCAACTGACTTTTGGCTTACAAGCAAGCAATCGCCTACTTTTACGTGCTGAAGGCGGGAAGTCAACGGACCATTCTCGACCTTAATAGAGAAGAACTCTAAATATTCTGCATAGTTCGGGCTTGCAATACTATAGGCACGCTTCAAGGGCTTACCATCAACTTCCAAGCCGATCATTACAAAGTGACCATTCTTAAATCTTAGTCCTGGACTTCTCGTGGTTCGGAAAGAGAAAAGTGAGTCATTCCAGTGATGAATCTGCGTAATGGTTTCTATATTATGGTTAGCCATACCCACCCCCACCTGGAAGCGCTAATTCCAATTTATCACCCTCCAACATTTCAACAACACTTTTAGGATTAGGTACAGGTTTACCGTTAATAAGAACATGCCCAACCTGCCCTGCGTCGCCGCCATGAATCCCTTTTGCGGGAATGCGAGTGCGATCTGTTAACAACGAGACCCTGAGCTGGCCTGGCCAAAGCGATGTAAATGAAACCACCTGTCCTAATCCGCCCATATGCTTGCCCTTCCCGCCAGAACCATCAGCAAGTCTCTTTTCACCAAAAATGATAGGGGCAAGGGTCTCAGCTATCTCAATGGGAGTGTTCGAAATGTTGGCGGGAAAGCCAGCCGTTGGTGGGCCATCTCTATCTCGCATCGCGCCCATACCCCCATTAAAAAAAAGAATTGATGAGAATGAGTTGTCACTTTCAGAATCTACCCCTCTAATTAACACAGACCACAACGGCGTTCCACTATCAGCTTGAACGCGGTCTGGTAGCACATTAGATAGAGCATCAAACACCGCAGATTGAAGCTGATGACCAATCAAATGTCGGGCACCAACTGCGGCTGGAGCTCGAGCATTAACAATTGAACCCTCAGGCGCAATGACATTGAACAACCGAGTAAAACCATCGTTGTTTGGCAGGCCCGGCGACAACAAGCATTTAAAAGGGAAAATTGTGTAAGCATAAGTATGATTGTAAGTTTCATTAATGCCATATCTAACCTGCGAAGAACTCCCGGTGTAATCGACTGTGACTCCGTCTGACGATACCGTTAAGGTTGCATGTATAACAATTTTCTCATCAAACCCATCAGATTCAACGCTACCTTTGTAGACGCCAGGCGGAATTAATTTCAACTCTTGCAACGCTGCCTCAGTTGAGGCCTTAAAGATCAAATGGGCTATCTCGTCGATGTTGTTCAAACCGTACTCTTCAAGCAACTCTATGAGTCGCCGCTCTGCAACTTTAAGCGAGCCCATCTGTGCTTCAATGTCGCCACGTACTTGCTGAGGCAATCGCACATTCGCCTCTAGCATCTGAAAAACAAGATTGTTTATACGGCCGGCATCGCAAAGTTTGATGACAGGGAATCGAATGCCTTCCTCGAACATTTCATTAGCATCTGCTGACCACTGACGGCCACCAATATCAGATAGGTGTGCGACGGCGATTGCAAAAGCGATCAACTTTCCTCCATAGAAAATAGGTGTACCCATCGTGGCATCATTAAGATGCCCAGTACCTATCCAAGGATCGTTAGTAAATAAAATATCTCCGGGCTGTAAAGTTTCCTTTGGAAAAACTTTCAATATCGCCTGAAGTGATAAGGGGGCTGTTCCAATAAAACCGGGTATACTTAAAGATGATTGAGCGACCAAGCGCGCTTCAGTATCAAGCAAAACGCACGCAAAATCATTTGATTCACGAACAACAGTCGAAAACGAAGTTCGCTTGAGGACTGCCCCCGCCTCATCAGTTATTGAAATAAGTCGATTCCAATAAATTTCTAAATCAATTGGACTGATCATGCCTTATCATCCTTAAATTAGAGTCACGTCAAAGCTTTTTCAAAGTGACGTGCAAGTTACCAAACTGATCAATACTATAGTGATCACTAGGACCAATGACCACAGTCGAACCTGCCTGTTCAATTAATGCTGGACCCTCATGCACTTCGCCAGGAGTCAATGAACTCTCGTGCAGAACCGCTGTATCAAGAAACGCATTCGCATCAGGAAAGTATGCTTTTCTAGATGTCTTGTGGCTCACCGACGACAAATGCGCATCAGCGCGCATCAAATTAGGTAGCTCAACTGATGCAGCAAAACCCTCAACCCGCCAATTAATAAACTCAATTTTTTGATTGGTAAGATGGGTGCCGAATAGCTTTGCATAAGCTTCGTTAAATCTAGCCTCAATATCGTCCTGGCTCAAAAGCTCAAGCGAAGCTGGCAATTCAGTCTCAACCTCAAAACCCTGCCCCACATATCGCATATCAGCACTTAGGCGAAAGCGAATAACCAAACGATCGACACCAGCAGATTGCAACTGTTCTCTCAAATGCTCTTGCATTTCATGTAAAAGCGACTGTATAGAATCCCAATCTATTGTGTCTAAACGAGCAAATCGGGTACGAACAGCATCAACTTTCATTGGTGCAACAAGAAGACCAAATGCAGAAAAGACACCGGCATTAGCTGGAATCAAAAAACTTGTACAGCCTGCGCGTCGTGCTACTTCACGTCCATGTATGGGTCCAGCACCACCAAACGCCAATAAAGTATATTTTCTAACGTCTTTGCCCTTCTCTACTGCATGGATTTTTGATGCCGTTGCCATATGTTCACAGACTATCCGATGAATACCGTTCGCTGCTTCTACTACCGACAAGCCGAGCGGCTTAGCTACATGCTTATCGATAGCAGCTTGAGCTAAATCAAGCCGTAATTTCACACTACCGCTCAGCGAACCCTCTGGATCAAGATACCCCAGCACCAAGGCTGCATCGGTTACGGTCGGGAGAGTTCCGCCGAGATCGTAACAAGCTGGTCCAGGACTTGAGCCTGCACTGTGCGGACCAATTTTTAACAATCCTGTTGAATCAATGTGCGCAATACTGCCCCCACCAGCGCCGATCTCGATCAAATCAACAGTCGGCAAACGTACTGGCAGTCCGCTTCCTTTTTTGAATCGTTTGAGTCTAGCCGTCTCAAATTCCGTTGTAATCGAGGGTTTGCCGTCAGAAATAAGGCACGCTTTAGCTGTGGTGCCGCCCATATCGAACGCCAAAACATCAGGAAGTTTTACAGCTTGAGCAGAGTGAGCTGCGCCTAGTGCACCAGCTGCTGGTCCAGACTCAAGCATTCGAATGGGCATTCGTTCGCCAAGTTCACGCGTAATCACCCCACCGTTTGACTGCATAATTTGCAGGGTTGCATTGATTCCAAAGTTACGCAAACCGTTCTCAATAAGGCTTAAATAGTTACCAACCATCGGCATGACATAAGCATTCAATACAGTTGCCACGGTGCGTTCATATTCACGTAACTCACCAAGAACTTCATAAGAGAGAGAAATCGGAATTAGTGGGGCTAGCCTTTGTGCCACTCGCTTAACTTGCTGTTCATGGGCCGGATTATTGTAGCTATGCAATAAACAGACAGCAATTGACTGGGCACCACTCCTAATTAATTGCTGTACGGCATGCTCTACATCAGCGTCAGAGAGTTCGCGAACAACAGCCCCAGTTGCAGTTATGCGCTCGTCTACTTCAACACGAAAGTCACGGGAAACAATTGGATCAGGGCCCATCGCAGTCAGGTCATACAAGTCGTAACGTATTTCACGACCAATCTCAATTACGTCACGAAAACCTTTAGTTGATATTAGTCCCGTCAGAGCGCCTTTACGCTCAATAATTAAGTTCGTCACGGCAGTTGTTGCACCAACAACCACTTCCTGTATCTGATCGATTTCAATACTATGATTACTTAGCATTTGCTGCAAGCCCGACAGTATCGGCCCAGCAACATGGTTGTAGTCACTCAGAATTTTTGTCGTATGAACAGCCCCATTCGACCCCAGTAAAACACAATCTGTGAAAGTGCCTCCAATGTCAAATGCGTATCTATATTGAATGGGGGTTGAAGTATCTTGCATGATTAGCTCTCTTAACGTACCTTTGACAACTTAATTCCACGGTCGAATTTCTTTTCGAATTTTCCGAACTCAAATACCTCATCTGGAATCTGAAAATAGATTTTCTCGCCGCGTTGCGTATCAGTGGTTGTGTGCATGCTTATCGAATCGAAGGGGCATGTTTGAGTGCACATTTCGCACCCAATGCAATTCTCAGTTAAAGCCTTGACACGCCCATCTTCTCCCTGAGCCAACGCATCGTAAAAACAGGTCTGAATACATATGTTGCAAGTAGGATTCTTACATGTTTCAACATTGACCTCGCTGTGCATTCTTGATTTTTTAAACTGATCACTATAGTCTTTAACTGCCGCGCGTGAAGCAATCCCTACCATAGACTCAATGTCAGGATATCCGTGCTGATCCATAAAGTCGGACAAACCTGAAATGATACTCGGCAAGTGCTTGATGCCTTTAAGCATAAGCACAGAGCCAACCTGTACGAGGCTAGCTCCCGTCATAATAAATTCGACTACATCTTTGTGGTCATATATTCCGTTTGAACCAGTGATCGGCATTCCTAGTTCGTTGTAAATTTTATGAACCCATCGCAAAGATAACGGTTTAGCCCAAACTCCACCGATTCCAGCAGGCCCACCTAAACGAGGTTGTCCAGTTTCAATATCAACTGAAAAACCAGTGTATCTATTGGTCGCCGTTACTGCAGCAGCACCCGCATCTCTAACTGCGCGGGCAACGTCCATGACTCGTGATTGATCGGGTGTTAACTTAATAACCACAGGGATATTGACAGCTTCGCAAACTCTGGCAGTGACCTCAGCAGCCATCTCTGCATCTTGCCCAATCATTGACCCACCGTGCACCCCAGGCATCATAGCTGGATGTGGGCAACCAAAATTAAGCTCAACCATAGGCAGACCACAGTCTTCGATGGTTTTACTGATATCAATCCAGCTTTGAACTGTCTTACCACCCGCACTTCCAATAAGGTGAGAACCATGATCGTTTGCATAGGCATTGAGTTCTTTTAGATGGGGAATCCATTCGCGTAATCCGGTGCTTGAATATCCAGATCGGCTGTAGAAAACAAAGTTTTTATTGACCTTCCCCTTAATAATCTCATTTTTTTCATTAAGGATTGCATACTTTGAATTTTGAGTCAGCCGAGACATATCCTCAATATCAGTTAGCGTTTTTATAATCATACCTGCCGCGCCTGCATCCACGCATTCGCGGATCACTTCAGGACTGTTGGTTGTCTCTATCGATGCAATGATGATAGGAGACTTAAATTTTACTCCGCAAAACTCTAGTGAAAGATCAGCCATGGTATGAACCTCCAAAAATGTTGCTTGTCTAAACGGCACTTGTCTAAACAGCACAATTGTTAGTATACAAATTAATTACATACTTTCATAATATGCTAAAGGCATAATAAAATGCAATAGCTAAATGTAAAAATATTAATTTGTTGGTTTTAGTGCAAAAAACGAATTCAGCTTGCCGACATCTTCATTGCACTTATTTACTCTCTTATAAGGTAGTTAATTTGGTTGAAACCGAACCATCACCTTACATGCTATTAAGCTTCAACGCAGTTCGTCCATTGTTGTTGTTACCCTCTACTAAGAGAGATAGGAGATTCATGAAAATCTTTCTTTCCTGTGCCGGAAGCGGAGAAAGAAGACGTCTTTGACACTCACGCATTTCTTCTTCGTGTTGCGCGACCAACTTTAGCCCTTTGGGTGTAGCAAGGCAAATTTTTCGACGTCTGTTGTTGGGGTCAATAATGCGGGCGATTAACTTACGGGCTTCAAGTCGATGAAGAATTCCAGCAACATTTGCTCTATCAAGCCCAAGTTGCTCTCCAATTGTTAACTGGTCAATATTGGGGTAGGTTGTCAAAATACTCAATAAACCGAACTGAATCGGTGTGAGCTCTCCATGCGCGACGCTCTCAAGAAACATAGCAACATGAATTTGATGAAGTCTTCGCACGAGGTAGCCTGGCCGATCCCAAATAATATGGCCGGGTTTTGAATCAACGTCGCTGACCCGTTTTTTTTTGGAACTTTCAATTGGCGTTTTGTGCTGTGACACAACGTTCTCCAGAAATACTTGATTAGGTTGAATCATATACACGTTTCAATTGTGAACACGCTTAAGTCACTATTTAATTCATGTTATACAGACCTATAACGATGCTTTTGAAAA
>JBDNHM010000419.1:0-2956 GCA_041688825.1 Burkholderiaceae bacterium
ATCGCTTGCGCCAAGCGTTGTAACTTTTGATCTGCCATGACGCTAGGGCTTGTGCTGTTGAATTTAAGTAAATATTCGGTGAGCATGTCAGGCGTGCTCCTGTTGTATTTCATCAGCAAAGCATGTTGCGATAATTTTTATGCAATGGGTACATCCAAATGTCTTTGACCGGTACAGCCTGTTTGGTTGATAGACTTTTTTTACCGCGACCGGTTGTTCTTCCAATGCGTTGCCAGTTTGCGGCTTTGTAGCAGGTGCCTGCGTGACGAGGGCTCTCGACAAAGGTCTCTAGCAATACCGGTTGATAGTCATAACGCTGTTGCCAGTCATGGGGCAACTGACGTGCGACTTTGGCTAAGATCTTTGAGGCTAAGCCTTTAGATTTTACCCAAGGCAGAATTAGAAAGCGGGTGTTGTTGATGACTTTATGTAGATTTCGTAAGCGCTGCTCATTGTTCCACCCAATCAGGTGCTCGCGATCAGCGAGCTTCCAAGCGCTGGCACCAAACCCGAGCAAGGCCACTAGTTTGTCTGCTGCATAGACTTGGTACCTCATCTGGTGGCCTGATAGCGGTGTGTAACCTAAATAGTGATAGCGTGCCATGAACTCATTCCATAACCTTGATGCACAACCTTGCCCCTGCACAATTTCAATGCGAAGTGCAGGCAACTCATGCACAGGTTGGTTAATCTCGGTTTGTGGGTCTGTTAGGCTTGTGGGTTCATATCTAGCCCGACGCCTAGGGTTTGGAATCTGCGAAGGTGGCAACGTGATCAAACCATCTTTTTGCAGCCTAAGCATCATCACTCGGCAAGTCATCTCGCTTAAACGTCCGTCCACACCGCGCCAATTTAGCGCCTCGCAAACGAGTCGTGATAGGGGCGATCGTTTGATGCCGGGGTGCTCGTTCATCAGTCGGGTGAGCGTATTTGACAGTTCGTTGGCAGTGTAGCCACCGTAGTTCTTCATTCGTTTGCCATGAGGGTAATTAGTCTTGCTGTAATGTAGCAAGTCTTGTCTTACCCATCTGCCAAGGAATAAAAGGTGTGCAGTCTTTAGGGGGTTGGCCCCCACTCAAGGCACAGGCATGCAAGTACTCGGTGAGCCATTGTCTAGGGTTAATGCGCCAGGTTTCAATCGTGGTGAACAGGCTCATCATGGTGGCGGCCAACTGTGCACTGACTTGGCTGCCAGAGCCGTAGTAATTTTTACGCCCCACCACAGCTGGGCGCAGGCTACGTTCAGACTGGTTATTATCAAGCTCGAGCTTGGGGTGCTCGATGAAGGTCACCAGTCCATGCCAATGACGGTTCACACTTTCTAGTACTGCACGTGCCTTAGTGTGCAGATCGCTTTGTTGCAGTTGCGCTTGGCAGTGGTCATATAGACCATTAAGCTGATCACGCAGCAGTTTATCTATCAGCGCGAAGGCATCACTTTTAGGCTCAGACGCCAGCGCACGTCGTTTACGATGCAGCGCATAGAGTTGGCCAATGCGTTCAACCCAGTCTAGTGCCCAGTGTGCAAGCTCTGGAAATTGATTGGCTGCATACAGAAAGTCCCGCCGTTGATGAGCCCAGCAGTAAGCCAATTGAATGCCTGGCGTTTCGCGGGCATATTTGCGATAGGCTGCGTAACGATCAACTGACAACACCCCAGATGTCACGCCTTTGAGCGTGGCCTTCGGTACGCTGGACGATCGTGAGGGATCCATCACGAAGTGGGTTACATCGGCAGATCGAAAGACCCACAGATAATGACGGGTGCCCAGTTTGTCACGCTCTGGATCAAATACCTCCCAGCGGGTCTCATCTGCATGCCAAACATGGCCGGCTCGCAGGCGATTGAGGTTCTCATCAATTAGCGGTGCAAACAGAGGAAATATCTGCTGCAGGTTACCTGTCAGCGTGCCCTGTGCAACAACCAAACCGAGGTCACGCCATTGCTGCAATAAACGATAGGTGGGTACGCCATGACGGTACTTTGAGAGCAATGCTTCAACGATGAGCGAAACGCCAAGCTTGCCTCGGGGTATCAACTGTGGTGGCGCCTTTGCCGTCACAATGTTAGGCAAAGCCTGGCATTGGCAACCTGCTCGTAAACGTTGTTTACGCACTTGACGACGATATGCTTTGACCTCAATCTCTAGAACTTCCGAATCTTGAGTGCCCGCCATCTCAACATAACCCAAACCGCAACGGGGGCAGCAACAGGGTGAGACTTGCACAAACTGCTCACGCACGGCCAAAAGAGTCTCACGAGTGCGACCATGACCCTGCCAGCCAAGTTGTTGACCGCGAGGCCTTTTTATCTTGCCCACACTTGGCAACGAACCAATCAGGGGTGCCGTGATGCGTTTAGCGCGTTCATCGCGTTTGCCAAATGTTTGTTGTCGCAAACCCCGTAACTGTGCCTTGGCCTGATCTAGTGCAGTATCCAAAGCTTTATACTTTATTTGTAGTGCAGTTATTTCTTTTTTATGACGCAATTTCAAGTGCTCAATGCGTTGGGCTGCACGGGTATGCAATGACTTGTAATATGCGACGCCGTTCTTAAGAGCCACATGTTCGCGACGCGTTAAGGTGATTGTTTCAAGATCAAAGGGTGTTGCAGGTGAGGCGCCAGCGGCGCTGTCAGAGGGTGGTGAGGGGGTGGGCAGGATGGCGTCCATGAAAGAGACGATAACCCTAAATAAAAAATGTGTCCAGTAGTTTTTTCTAGGTATTTAAAACCTCCAACATGCTCACCGAATACTTACCCGAGTTCGACACCAAACGCGCTAACTAGTTGATCTATTTAGACCACGTCTTTTACATTGCCACTACAACAGGCTGAGTTGTTCTTTTTTCGTGGGTTTTTTTAGTGCTAAGGCTCCTAGTAAAATGGTTTGATCTTTCGTTAGTGTTGACACGCCTGACATCGTCTTGTCGTTGACTTTGATCTGATGACGGTGAA
>JBDNHM010000420.1:0-1044 GCA_041688825.1 Burkholderiaceae bacterium
CGCCGACTATTACCGTGCTATTGACACGTATTTGATACCTTTTTTCGGCAATCACAATGTTGACAACATAACCCCTGCTTTAATTGCTGAGTTTCACGTTTGGCGCAATGCGAAAGTTGGGTATGAATTAAAAGCGTCTACACAAAACAATCACAACTCAGCCCTAAACACTGTGTTTGATTATGCAATTGAAAAGGGTTGGATGACGCACAGTCAAAGACCTAAATTAAAGAATACTGGCGAGGTGACAGGTGCAAGGGGTATTTTTAGTACGCAAGAACTAATCAACCTTCAACAATTTATCAAGCAATGGTCGGCGTCAGGTCGCACCAACAGTACTCGTAACTTAAGGGAATTGTTAGGTTTGTATGTGGCATTTGTGGCATGCACAGGCATAAGACCGGGTACTGAAACAAAGTCGCTGACTTGGAAAAACATTAACTTTGTACAAATGCCATCTATGCGTGTCATACATATTACGGTGACACAAGGCAAGACGGGGCAACGTGAGTTAGTGGCTCGCAACGAACTATGGCCACTTTTAGATAAGCTGCGTGAGTTGCAAGACGAATTTAAGGACTTGACACTTGAGCAGCTAATTGAAGCCAAAGTAAACAAGCTTGTCTTTCGTGCACGTCAAGGCAAAGCGCCTTACAGCTTGGTCAATGCATTTAGTGATTGTTTACAAGAAGCAGGCATGGAAAAAGGCGATACAGACGGCTTACCGAGAAGCTTGTATAGCTTGCGTCATTACTATGCTACACAACGTGTACTGGAAGGGATGAGTTTCGGTTTGCTTGCTAAGCAAATGGGTACTTCGGTGTTGATGATTGAGCGTCATTACAGTCATCTAAAACCTTTAATGGCAGCTGAGCAGTTGGCGGGTGGTATTAATGAAGGTAATGCTGCTGAAGCAAGTGATATACGTCGTTATATGAATGCAGAAACAAGTCGAGCTGACGTTCTGAGCTTAGTGGGTGCAGCAACAGGGGTGTATTTGTCACTGCCTGAGCAAAACGCAACGGCTACGCAAGAGCTTAATGA
>JBDNHM010000081.1:0-2066 GCA_041688825.1 Burkholderiaceae bacterium
CTCAAACGCAAACACCTCGCGTCGATCTCGCAGGCCAGCATTATTGACAAGAATATCAATCGAACCAAACGTCGCATCAATTAGGTTCAACGTATCGGCTAAGCGATTAAAGTCAGTGACATCACACACGACCCCATCAGCCTTCCAACCCTCGGCACGCAGCCCTTCAACTGCTTCGTTAACCGTACTTTGTTCTCGACCATTAACCAAAACGTGAGCACCTTGTTGCGCTAAACCCAAGGCAATCTCATACCCGAGCCCTCGAACACTTCCCGTAACAAAAGCTCGCTTACCTTTTAACGAAAATAAACTCATGTGCATGCTACCGTTTAGTGTGTTGACGTATCATTTTCTGATTTTATCTTGGCTCACTAGCATGACCGTTTTAAACGATACGCCAGACTGAGTACACGCCTACCTTACCAATTTATCACCCTATCGGAAATCATTTCATCATATTTATGACTGCGGTTATGCTAAAAGTATAGATACAAAAGTCATACACACGTACAATATAGACATGATCGGGAGAGACTGAGCTGCTTTTGCAGCGCCAGCGCCGAAGGAGCAACCGCCCCGGAAACTCTCAGGCAAAAGGACCGGTCAAAAAATTTCGTAGGGTGAAGCAGGCTACCAAGCACGCAACACCTTACAACACTCTGAAGAGCAGCCGACCCAGTCAGTCGGCTCACCGCAGGAGCAAGCAGCTTTTTCACAAAGCCGTGAATCTCTCAGGTTCCAAACAGAGGGGGCGTGTACCGGGCGTATTGCGCGGCGCACCACCCTTTCGACGTTTGGAGCTTTACATATGCAAACCTCACAGCAATCTATTGCCGTCATTGGCGGCGGCATCACTGGTGTCACCACCGCCTACGCGCTTGCCAAACGCGGCTTAAAAGTCACCCTGTTCGAGCGTCACCGCTACGCTGCGATGGAAACCTCATTTGCCAACGGCGGCCAGTTGTCGGCCTCTAACGCCGAGGTGTGGAACCACAGTTCGACCATACTTAAAGGCCTTAAATGGATGTTCAAAAGCGACGCACCGCTGCTTGTGAACCCCAAGCCAAGCTGGCACAAACTGTCTTGGTTTGCCGAGTTCATCGCCAACATTCCGCATTACCGCGAAAACACCATCGCCACCACCCGACTGGCCATTGCCGCGCGCGAACATCTGTTCTCTTGGGCAACCGCCGAGAACATCGATTTCAGCCTGAAGCAGGCTGGCATTTTGCACATTTACCGTGATAAAAAAGGCTTTGACCACGCTGCAGAGGTGTCTAAGCTGCTGGCTCAAGGTGGCCTCGAACGCCGTGCTGTCACACCCACTGAAATGCGTGCCATCGAGCCCACGCTGGCTGGTTCGTACTACGGTGGTTTCTATACAGAAAGTGACGCCACCGGCGACATTCACCAATTCACTGTCGGCTTGGCTGTTGCCGCCGAACGACTGGGTGTTACCGGTATTTACGGTCAACCCGTTAAGCGCCTGCAAAGTGACGGCACACGTGCCAGCGTCACCGTGCAAGACGGCAAAAACGAGCACATTCACCACTTCGACAGCCTGGTGGTCTGCGCCGGCGTTGGCAGTCGCGAATTCGCCGCCCAATTAGGCGACCGAGTCAACGTTTACCCGGTCAAGGGCTACTCAATCACGGTGAACTTGCCCGACGAGACCAGCCAGCAGTCTGCACCCACAGTGAGTCTACTTGATGACGAAACCAAGTTGGTAACCAGTCGCTTGGGCATTGACCGTTTTCGGGTTGCTGGCACGGCTGAGTTCAACGGCGACAACCGCGACATTCGGGCTGACCGCATACGCCCATTGACTGAGTGGGTTAACCAATGCTTTCCGGGCGTTAACACACGCCAGGTGGTGCCTTGGGCCGGTCTGCGCCCTATGTTGCCAAACATGCTGCCACGCGTGGGCGCTGGCCGCCGCGCCAACGTGTTCTACAACACCGGTCACGGCCACCTGGGCTGGACACTTTCTGCCGTGACAGCCGAAATGGTGGCCGAGCTGGTGCGCCAGAGCAGTTCTTCGAGCGAGCTGCGGTCTACCCCGCCTA
>JBDNHM010000421.1:0-1332 GCA_041688825.1 Burkholderiaceae bacterium
AATATGCATAATGTTTGCCTCAATCAAATTAATGAATATAAATCTGACTTATGAATTCGAACACTATAAATTTTCAGCCAAAGCTCGATAAGCTTCGTAGCCAAATCAATGAATTAGTTCAGCAATACGCTGACATAGCCTACGCTCCGAAACCATTTGTAGCCGGTCAAACAGCCGTGCCAGTTTCAGGTAAAGTGATTGGTGCTAAAGAGTTACAACTTATGGTTGAAGCGTCTCTAGATGGCTGGCTGACTACAGGCCGCTTTAACGCCATGTTTGAAGATCGTCTTGCGAAATTTCTAGGCGTTAAATATTTAATTACTGTTAACTCTGGTTCATCTGCAAACCTGGTGGCATTTTCAACACTAACCAGCCCCAAACTCGGTGATCGTGCGATCAAGCCAGGTGATGAGGTGATTGGTGTCGCAGCAGGCTTTCCCACCACGGTTAACCCAATACTGCAGTTTGGGGCTGTGCCCGTGTTTGTTGATGTGGAACTGTCCACACATAATATTGACGCTAGCAAGATTGAGGCAGCTATCTCACCTAAGACCAAAGCCATTATGCTGGCCCACAGTTTAGGTAACCCATTTAATGCAGACATAGTGACAGCGCTATGTAAAAAGCATAATTTGTGGCTGATTGAAGACTGTTGTGATGCGCTTGGTGCTACGTATAATGGCCAAATGGTAGGTTCTTTTGGCGATATTGCAACGCTAAGTTTTTACCCAGCCCACCATATCACTATGGGTGAAGGGGGTGCGGTGTTTACTAATAATGCCGAACTTAAATTGATTGCTGAATCTTTCCGTGACTGGGGCCGTGACTGTTACTGCCCACCTGGGAAAGATAATACGTGTGACAAACGCTGTTGCTGGACAAAGAAAGAGCTCGGCGGTAACTTACCAGATGGTTATGATCATAAATACACATATAGTCATCTTGGGTACAATCTTAAGATCACTGATATGCAGGCTGCCTGTGCCTTAGCACAGTTAGATCGTTTAGAAGATTTCATTGCCGCACGAAGAGCTAACTTTACCTATCTCAAAGATCGGCTCAAAAGTTGCGAAGATTTTTTTCACCTTCCACAAACCACCCCTAATTCCGAACCATCATGGTTTGGCTTCCCTTTGGTGCTAAAAGAAGAGTCAGGTGTAAAGCGCGTTGATTTACTGAGTTATCTAGATCAAAACAAGATAGGTACGCGTTTACTCTTTGCAGGTAACTTAACTAAGCAACCTTATATGGAGGGTCGAAACTTTCGTGTAAGTGGTGAGTTGACTAATACTGAAGTG
This sequence comes from Burkholderiaceae bacterium, assembly GCA_041688825.1. GTDB lineage: Bacteria > Pseudomonadota > Gammaproteobacteria > Burkholderiales > Burkholderiaceae_B > Algicoccus. Next base: position 1,299 of record JBDNHM010000421.1, read on the forward strand.
GTTATGAATCAAACTTTTTGGTTGGGAGTTTACC
>JBDNHM010000082.1:0-3589 GCA_041688825.1 Burkholderiaceae bacterium
GATTGGAACGCGTTGCGTGCCATTTTCCGCAAAAGCCATTATTTGCTAACGTCGCCTTAAAACTTTGTGCGTCTATACAGACCGACGATCACAATTAAGTTGATATCACGCTTTAATGGGCCAACCTTGCAGTTGCTCTAAAGTCATATCAGTTAAACCCTCAACCCAAGCTTGACTATCATTTAAACAGGGTATGTAGCGAAACTGCTCGCCCCCAGCAGCCATAAAGGTGTCATGGCATTCGATACTGATTTCTTCAAGGGTTTCAAGGCAATCGGCCAAAAAGCCCGGGCATACCACGTCAACCCGCTTGACCCCACTTTTAGCCATGGCTTCAAGGGTAGGTTCTGTGTAAGGTTGCAGCCAAGCGGCTGGGCCAAAGCGGCTTTGAAAGGTAACCTGCACTTGCTCATCAGACAAATTAAGCCGTTGCGCTAAAGCGCGAGCCGTTTCATAACTGTCACGACAGTAGGGGTCACCCATATCAGTACATTGCTTGGGCAGACCATGAAAACTCATGACCAGCTTGTCTGGGTGACCATTGGCCTGCCAGTATGCTTGAATTTGGTCAGCCAAAGGGTTGATATAAGCGGGGTGAACATGGTAGCGCTTAATGTGTCGCAAAGCGGGTTGGTCACGCATGTGTGACGCCACCCGATTCACCTCATCAACCACAGTTGCGGTGGTACTTGACGCATATTGTGGGTAAAGCGGAATTGTCAAAATATGGTCACAACCCTGGTCGCGTAGCGACAGCATGGCTTGGGCAATAGACGGCTTACCGTAGCGCATACCTGCCACCACGGGTATGTCATAACCGCGGTCAGTCAGTGTCTGCTGAAGGCCTTCTGCTTGCTTCAGACTGTAAACCATAAGGGGCGAGCCACCCGGCATCCAGATGCTGGCATAGCGATGCACCAGTTTACGTGGGCGTATTGCTAATATGGGGCCGTTAAGTATGAACCACCAAATGAATTTTGGAATTTCAATCACACGCGGGTCTGATAAAAACTCGCGTAAATAGCGCCGAATAGCGGGTGCAGTGGGGGCATCAGGCGTACCCAAATTTACCAATAACACGCCTACTTTGCCGCGATGAAAGGGCTCAGGCCAAACTTTAAGACGCGTAGGCTTAGCTTCAGGCCAAAAACGACCACGCATGCGACGAGAATCTTGATGTGAAGACAAAGCAAACCTCAATTGTTAGGTTCTGGTACATTTTTATGGCCCAAACTTTGGGCGCCCCCAGCATGGCTTAAAGCGTTAGAAAGTAACCGAGATGTGATGTCAACGATGGGAATAACCCTTTCGTAAGCCATTCTAGTGGGCCCAATGACCCCAAGCGTACCGACCACTTGACCGTTGACGCCATAGGGTGCGGTAACCACAGAAAGATTTTCCATAGAAACAAATTGCGAGTCGCCACCAATATAAATTTGCACGCCTTGGGCGCTGCGGCTGACATCAAGCAATTGTAATAGCTCTGTTTTTTTCTCAAAAACAGAAAACGTACGCCTTAAACGATCAAGGTCAGACGCTAAATCGGTAACATCAAGCAGCCGCCTTTCACCTGAAATGACGACGTTATCAAAATCGTCAGTTTGCTGATCGCCCGCATCAATAGCCGCTTGCATTAAGTGCGACATATCGGTTCGCAGCCGATCAAGCTCGTTGGTTAAGGCTAAGCGAACATCTGCAAAAGGCAGACCTGAATAATGGTGATTAAAAAAGTTTGCCGCTTCAATTAACTCTGTTGATTGATAATCACGGGGAGGCGTCAAAATACGGTTTTGAACATCGCCTTCAGGGGTCACAATAATAAGCAAAATGCGCCGCTCAGACAAACGCATGAACTCAATATGCTGAAACACTTGGGCGCGTTTAGGGGCCAGCACGACCCCTGCAAATTGCGTTAAATTTGATAATAATGAGGCCGCGGCATTAACGGCCCGGGTCGGGTCTGTATTGGGTAATACATGCTGAACCTGCCCTTCTGGCAACAGCTCAAAAGACTGTGAGGCCAAAATGCGATCAACAAACAAACGATACCCTTTAGGGGTCGGTACCCGCCCAGCCGAGGTATGCGGGCTATGAATCAGGCCACTGTCTTCAAGATCAGACATCACATTTCGAATCGTAGCGGGCGATAGCTCAAAGACTTTTGACAGGGTGCGCGAACCCACCGGTTGGCCATCAGCTATATACCGTTCAATTAAGGCTTTTAAAAGCGCGTGGGCACGATCATCCATCATGTTTTAAGTTTACCCTGTCGTTGCACATAATTTAGAGAGTCAACCTATATAATCAAGTCAATCTGTTTAGGGCTCAGCCATGTCATTTTCAACTGTTGCATTGATTGGTCGATACCAAGACTCTCAGCTTAGTGCTCACTTACGTGCGCTGGGTGATGTTTTACGTCAAGAAAATTGCCACGTACTGATTGAAGCCGACACGGCAGAGCACTGCCAAATCACTGAATATGAAAAAGCCAGTTTTACTGAAATTGGCCAAAAAGCCGACTTAGCCATCGTGCTGGGTGGCGATGGCACCATGCTTGGCGCCGCCCGTAACCTTGCCCCATGGGGTGTACCCGTTGCAGGCATCAACCACGGCCGGCTGGGGTTTATTACTGATATACCCTTGCAAAATGCCCTTGCGGCCGTTAAAGACTTGTTGGCAGGGCGGTTTGAAACAGAATCTCGTATTTTGTTGCATGGCGCTGTTACCCGCGGCGACCAACGCATGTTTGCTGCAACCGCTTTAAATGACGTGGTGATTAATCGCGCTGGCCGAGGTGGCATGATTGAAGTGCGGGTTGAAATTGACAGCAACTATATGTTTACTTTGCGGGCAGACGGCTTAATTGTCGCCACCCCAACCGGCTCAACTGCATACGCTTTGTCTGCCATGGGGCCTATTTTGCACCCCAGCTTGAGCGCCATGCTGTTGGTGCCCGTTGCACCGCAAACCTTATCTAACCGCCCTATAGTGATTTCAGACCAAAGCGTGATCACGCTTACGGTACTCAGTATGGCTCGTAGCGAAGGGGGATCAAGCGTACATTTTGACATGCAAACTTGGTCAGACTTGCAACCAGGCGATCGCATCACAATCGAGCGTGCGCCTAATACGGCAAAATTTGTACACCCCACGGGTTACAGCTTCTTTTCCACCTTACGAAAAAAGCTGCACTGGAATCATATGCCCAATACAGGCGACAACGAGTCTTAACAAATGCTCAGAGAATTATTTATTCGTGACTACATTATTGTTGAAGCGCTTGAATTGTCTTTTGAATCAGGCTTTACCGTATTCACTGGCGAAACGGGTGCCGGCAAGTCAATCTTAATTGACGCTTTAGGTCTAGTGCTGGGCGAGCGCGCTGAAACTGACGTGGTACGTGCGGGTGCCAAACGCGCTGAAATCAGCGCTACATTTGACGCCCCCGCATTAAGTAATGACTGGTTGCAAACACAAGGCTTTGACTGCAACGATGACGGTTTAGTGTTGCGCCGCGTGCTTGACCCGCAAGGGCGCAACAAAGCCTACATTAATGGCTCACCCGCCACCTTGGCACAATTACGAGAGC
>JBDNHM010000422.1:0-12969 GCA_041688825.1 Burkholderiaceae bacterium
GCGCCTTGATTCACGGTGGTGACGCGAAATTGCTCGTCAAATACCAAAACCCCCGCCGACAGATTTGACAGAATACCTTCAATGTAGAGCTTTGATCTTTCGAGCTGTGTGCGGTTGGTTTCAACCAATCGACGTGCCTCTTCTAACTGCCGAGTCATATTGTTAAAAGATCGGGTCAATACGCCCACCTCATCTTTTTGAGGGGGCTCAGGCAATGCCCTAAAGTCACCCGCACTCACCGCTTCAGTTGCTGAAGCCAGATTCAACAAGGGCTGCACCAAACGTTTTGATAAAAATAAGGCGACAGCCATAGCAGCAAAAACCGTTAACAATAAAGCTAACGTCAAGGTCACACCGAACAATTGACGCAACCCTTGTCGCGACATGGCCAGCTCTTGGTAGTCTCGGTAGCCGTCTTGCACCTCTTGCGCATTGCGAGAAAGGGTTTCAGGCACGGGTTTGATCAGTTGTAGCCAGCGCAACTCTGTTGCGCCTAGGGGCCCTGTGGCGAAAGAATCAACCACATCAATGGGCACGATCACACGCAAAACCAGTTGCGATGGTTTGCCCGCAATGCCGCCTTGATCAATCGTTTCAAGCCCCGTGTAACCTCGGCTCAAGCGCAATTGGTTGACAACTGAAAGGGGGGGGTTAGCAGGCAGCATTTGACCAAACTGGGCGGTTACAAAAGCTATTGGGCGCCCTGAGCTGGTCATTACCATGGCTTCGTTTGCACCGGCCGACTCACGAATTCGGCTTAATAAAGCGGGCAATTCTATTTCTGATGCTCGCCCCAAAGTGGGTGCTAATAATTTGGCACGATTATCGAGTTCGGCCAGCTGTGCGTCTATTGCTGTTCGGCCTAGTGTTAAACCTGCATCAAGCGCGGTATCAACTCTGACGTTGAACCAAGACTCGATCGAACGCGTCATAAACTGAATGGAAACCGTGTAAATTAATGCGCCAGGAAACACACCAATTAAGGCAAAAGCCAAGGCAAATCGTGCTGTGAGGCGAGAACCAAAAGAATTTTTACGTAGGTTTTGCACTAACTTAAACGTTAAGCCCACAACCCAAACAAACAGGCCGACTGTTAAAACAATATTTAAAATAACGAGTAACTGGTGAAAGTGCGCCAGTCGCGATGCACTGGCTGTTGACCAAGCAAGCAAAACAAATAGGCCTAGACCGGCTGCCACACCAGCAATCACCAATAGTCGCAAAGAGCGTTTCATGGCTTTTTCTCGTCAGGACGCCTAATTGAAAAATCAAATGGCGCCCAAACGCTACTTAACGACCAAACGCCTCGATTCATCGCATCAAGTTGTAACGAACGAACCAAGTGCGTGGTATCGAGCCTAAGTCGCAAACGACCTTCGTACCTTACGTTTGGCTCAAACCGATCAGTTGGCGCAATTGGCCAGGCTCGAACCTCACTCAACATTTTGAGGCCAGTTGCCAATGACTCAACCGGTAGCGACAAGTCACCACTGGCCACTCGCCATTGTTGCGTTAATGTGTTGTAAGTGAGACGACGGGTCAGCGAGGTCGTAATAATGGCTTTATCAAACCACCACCATCTTGGGGAAACGATTTCTAAATCAACCGTAAAGTATAGGGGCACACCACGCTCAACGCCTTGAATCATGGCGGCATTTAGACGCAAATTAAAGTTGATGTCCATGCTTAACTGACCCTCAACAATCACCGGGTCTATGCGCGTAATCTCTGCTTGCGCCAACGTGTCAACTTGAGCCAAAGCTTGATTAAATGCAAACAAACTAATCAGCACCATGAGCACTTTAATGGGCAGGTTTCTTAGTGACGCCATATGTGCGCCTTATTAGTGTGGCATCGTGTCATGCGAAAAATAAGTCAATATTAGGCATTAGGTTCGACGTTCAAGTAAAGCATAAAAAAAGCCATCATGACTCGCTTGCCCCTCACCCGTTGCGCTTTGTGGCAACAAAATGCCGGGTGCCTCACAACGCTTTGCATCGGGCCAGCGCGACAAAAACTGTTCAATCTGGCGCTCACCTTCCTCAGTAAAAATAGAGCACGTCACAAACAATAAATAACCTGACGGTTTGAGTAATGGCCACAAGGCATCAAGCATGCTTTTTTGTTGCCTTGCCAAGTTTGCCACATCTTGTTGCCGTCTTAACCACAAAATATCTGGGTGATGCTTGACTACCCCCGAACCACTGCAAGGCAAATCGGCCAAAATGGCATCATACGGTTGCCCGTTCCACCAGGCGCTTGGGTTCAAAATATCAGCGGGCAAGATCGTTACGTTATTGCCGTCTAGCCCCAATCGCGTCAAGCTTTCTTGCACGCGCTCAATTCGAGCCGCACTTAAGTCAATTGCCGTTAAGTCAACATCTGCTATTTCAAGTATGTGAGCCGCTTTACCGCCCGGTGCTGCGCAGGCGTCAAGCACACGCATGCCCGCCTTTAAATTTAATTGTGGCGCCGCATACTGCGCGCCTAAATCTTGTACCGACCACCAGCCCTGCTCGTAGCCCGGCATACGCTCAATCGCCCCACCGCCCTGCACCACGACCGCCCATTCTGAAATAGCCTGTGCGGTGTAACCTTTTTCAATAAAAGCAGTCATGACTTCTTGCTGCGTCGCACGACGTCGATTCACGCGCAACGTTAATTGAGGCGGCAAGCGGCTGGCATGCATGATTTCAATAAATTGGTTTGGGTATTGTTTTTTAAGTTTTTGTTGCCACCAAAGTGGAAAGGCGTAAACCGCCAAGGCATCATTTTGAACAGCGGCTAAAAACAGTGACCGCTCTCTTTGAAACCGACGTAAAACAGCATTCACCAGCTTAGCCTGGGCTTCAAGCCCCACCGGTTTTTGCCCACTACGCGCCATACGAGCGGCCTGCACCGATTGATCGACTAGCGTGTGTGCACCATATAGCGGGGCTTGATCAAGATAAGGGTTTTGGGGGGAAGCCGGCTCAGTCGAGTCATGCATTTGCATCGACACATCAAGTAGTAGCAAACTCAGCGCTATTAATTCTACGGTTAATGGGTTTTCTAATGGCTTTTTAACTGCCCAATCACGTAAAGCTGTCGCTAAACCCCAATGACGCATGGCGTAATAGGTCAAAGCCTGCACGCCAGAACGCAAAGAAAGGTTAACTAAGCCGAGCGCTTGGGTCAAAGATCGACCTGCATGAACAGACGCTAATGCCTCTGCGCTAGCAAATAATAATTGCGCCAATGGGGCTGAGGCCGATTCGGCTAAGGCCTGATTTAGAGGGGAATGTTTAGGTTTTGAAACAGTTGTCATGATGCGATTGTAAAGTGTTGCCCAAGTTCAGTGGCTAGCACTGTAAAATTGAATTTCGGTCTATTTTTTACGACTACTTATTTAAGGCATTTACCCATGGCATCACCCAAAGTCGGCTTTGTTAGTCTCGGCTGCCCTAAAGCGCTTGTCGATTCAGAACGTATTTTGACGCAATTACGCATTGAGGGTTATGACATTGTGTCAAATTACGATGGTGCTGACGTGGTGGTGGTCAATACCTGTGGCTTTATTGATAGTGCCAAGGCCGAGTCACTTGATGCCATCGGTGAAGCCTTAGCTGAAAACGGTCGCGTTATTGTCACCGGCTGTATGGGTGTCGAAGAAGACGTGATTCGATCAATTCACCCCGGAGTGTTGGCGGTAACGGGGCCACAGCAGTATGAGGCTGTGGTGCAAGCTGTGCATAAAGCCGCCCCGCCCAATCTTGACCACAACCCTTTAATTGACTTGGTGCCCCCGCAGGGCATCAAACTGACACCTAGGCATTATGCTTATTTGAAAATTTCAGAAGGCTGTAACCATCGTTGCAGTTTTTGCATTATTCCCAGTATGCGTGGCGACTTAGTCAGTCGCCCTATCGGTGATGTGCTTGACGAGGCACAACGACTGGTTAATGCGGGGGTCAAAGAAATTTTAGTGATCTCGCAAGACACCAGTGCTTATGGCGTTGACGTTAAATATAAAACGGGCTTTTGGCAAGGTCGACCTATTCGCACCCGCATGACTGAATTGTGTCAGGCGCTAAGCGAACTTGGGGTTTGGGTGCGCCTGCATTATGTCTACCCTTACCCACACGTTGATGAGGTGATTCCGCTCATGGCGCAGGGCAAAATTTTGCCCTACCTTGACATACCCTTTCAACACGCCAGCCCCCGTATTTTAAAAGCCATGAAACGCCCTGCTTTTGAAGAAAAAACACTGGCTCGTATCAAAGCATGGCGTGTTATTTGCCCAGACTTAACCATTCGATCAACTTTTATTGTTGGCTTTCCCGGTGAAACTGAAGCAGAATTTCAGTATCTGCTTGACTGGTTAAGCGAAGCACAACTCGATCGTGTCGGGTGTTTTCAATACTCGCCTGTTGAGGGCGCAGCGGCCAATGCACTGGCTGATCACATACCTGACGAAATTAAAGAAGAAAGATGGCACCGCTTTATGGCGCATCAACAAGCCATTTCGGCTGCGCGCCTACAAAACCGTGTCGGTACGACCATGGCTGTTTTAATTGATACCGTTGATGAAACGGTTGCCGTAGGTCGTTCAAGTGCAGATGCCCCAGAAATTGATGGGTGCGTGTATGTTGAATCAAGCACATCGCTTAAGCCAGGGCAAATGGTGTCGGTCCATATCAGCTCTGCTGATGAATACGACTTGCACGGCACGGTCCTTAACTGACTTAATAACTGACTTATTAGCGGTCTAGCAAACCGCCTTGCAGGAACTCTGCCGCAGTCAACCGTTTACCGCCTGCGCGCTGAAGCGTTAACAAACGCAGCACCCCTTGGCCGGTTGCGACATCAATACCTTCAGGGCCTGCCACTACGATTTCACCTGGTTTAAGCTGGGTTGTCACACCGGTTAAGGCCAATGCTTGCCAAACTTTGACAGGGCTTGTAGTGCCTGCAAATAGAATGCTAGCGCCAGGTGCCGGGTTAAAAGCACGTATTTGACGTGCCAACGATAGGGCTGAATGCTTTAAATCTAGCTGTGCTTCAGCTTTTGATAATTTGTCAGCATAGGTCGCACCCTCATCAGGTTGTGGCACAGCAGGCCAACGCTGGCGAGGGCCTGAAAAAACTTCTTGCGCAGGGGTGGCATTAAGCGTTTGAACAATTAAACCAGCACCTAATATAGCCAGCTTATCGTGCAATGTGGCTGCCGTATCGTGCAATTCAATATTAAGCGCCTTAATCGCAATCATGTCGCCCGTATCAAGCCCCGCATTCATTTGCATGATGGTGATGCCGGTTTGTGCGTCATCGCCCTCAATGGCACGTTGAATGGGCGCTGCGCCGCGCCAACGTGGCAATAAACTGGCATGAATGTTTAAGCAACCCAATGATGGCAAGTCAAGCACCCATTGTGGCAAGATCAGGCCGTAGGCAGCCACCACCAAGACATCAGGGGCGCAATCAATTAATTGTTGTTGGGCAACCTGTGCTTGCTCGGCATATCGCCCATCAAGCTTAAGCCCTGAGGGCTGAAACACCGGGATGCCAGCCTCCAACGCCCATGCTTTTACTGGGCTAGGGGTTAGCTTTAAACCGCGCCCTGAAGGGCGATCAGGTTGCGTAAAGACACAGGGCACTGAGTAACCTGCCTGAACAATCGCTTCAAGTGCTTGTTGAGCAAAAACAGGGGTGCCTGCGAAACCCACTTTTAAGGTTCGGTGTGATGGTGCATGAGCCTGTAAATGTGTTGAAATATTCAATCTTTTAAAGTGGAAGCGCTTCACGTTTAAGTATTTTGGTGAACTTGGTGCGAATGCGCATTTGCTTGAGCATTGAAAGTTTTTCCACAAACACCTTACCGTTTAAATGATCGATTTCATGCTGCACACAAACGGCCAGTAACCCTTCAGCCTCAAACTCAAAGGGTTCACCATTTAAATCAAGCGCTTTAACTTTAATTTCAGCCGCTCTTTCTACTTCGTCATAAACGCCGGGTACTGACAAGCACCCTTCTTCGTAAACCTGTAAGTCTTCGCTAGACCAAACTATTTCAGGGTTAATTAAAACCAACAAATCGTTTGATTCTTCAGAAACGTCAATCACAACAACGCGCTCATGCACATCAACTTGAGAGGCCGCTAAACCCACACCGGGCGCTTCATACATGGTTTGAGCCATGTCTTTAGCTAGTTGACGAATGCGGTCATTAACCAACGCGACAGGCTTAGCGACTTTATGAAGTCGCTTATCGGGGTAATGCAATATGTTCAAAATAGCCATAATTTTATTTTAATTCAAGCAGAGAAATTAAGCCTAAAAAACCTTAACAACCTTGTATTTATTCGTCTAGCAGACTAGATAAAAAAGTCGTCATCGAAACCATTTTTACTGTTTTTGGTTCATGATCAATCGCTTTGCACAAAATGATCACTTCGCAGAATTACTTACAGACAAATAATTTACACCTTCAGGCCTATATTCGCCTACATCACGAGCCCGGGCTAAGTGCTCAGAGGTCTGCCCAGCTTATGGCTGAATTTGACGACCCTACGGCTATTTTTCAAACCAGCCTTACTAAGTTAAGCGCGATTTTACCCAAAAAGCTAGCCCTTCAGTTACTGGCGCCTCCACAAAAACAAGTGCTATACGCTGTCGAAACCGCTCTAAATTGGGGTGCGACGTCTGGTTGCCACTTGGTGTCGTGGGCCGACCCACGCTACCCCACCGCACTTAAAAACATGTACGACCCGCCCATGCTGCTTTACGTTGAGGGTGATTTGGGGTGTTTAACTAAACCGAGCATTGCCATTGTGGGTACGCGTGACGCATCGAGCTATGGGCTTGAAGTAGCCAGTCAACTTGCACATGATTTAGCCCAAGCCGGTTGGTGTGTTGTCAGTGGTTTAGCGCGTGGTATTGATGCGGCTGCCCACCAAGGTGCGCTAGTCGGGGCAAACCAATTGGCTACCCTAGCAGTGATGGGGCATGGTTTAAATATGGTTTACCCACCACAAAATAAGGGGCTGGCTCGCCACATACTTGATCAGCATGGTGCATTACTTAGCGAACTGAGCCCAGACCAACCACCACGACCCCATCAATTCCCTAGGCGTAACCGTTTGGTTGCCGGGCTGGTGCGCGGCGTTATTGTGGTTGAAGCAACCCACCGCAGTGGTTCGTTAATTACGGCACGGTTGGCCAATGAACTCGGGCGTGATGTGTTCGCCGTGCCGGGGCCCGTTTCAAGCCCCGCATCGCAAGGTGTGCACGCGCTAATTAAGCAGGGGGCTTGCTTAATAGAACATGCAAACGATGTACTCAAAGAGTTTGGTTGTGACACCAAACCCATTGCCGCACAATCGTCTGACTATTTAAATCATTCAAATGCCACAGATGATTCAGGCCAATCTGGCGATGCTGAGGGATCAAACCGGCCATACGACTCAAATATGCCATGCCATTCTCGTGGCAAATCAACTCAAACTAATCGTTTGACTGTAGGGTTACAAAACAATCGCTCACCTACGCAAGTGCTTTTACTGAAGTTGATTGGCGGCGCACCCACTTTAGTCTCGCAGCTACTGTTACATACCAAACTAACGCCACAAGCAATGAATATTGAGCTTACTTATCTTGAATTAGAAGGGTTAATTTTGCGTGAAGGGCATGGTGTGGTGTTTGCGCTTAAAGGTGTAGAGTGAATAATTTAGCCCGTGATTTACTGAGTGGTTTACTGAGTGGTGAACTGAGTGATTTACTAAGTGGTGAACTGAGTGTTTTAAAAAATGCCTAAACGAGGGAATTTAACAATTGGTTTAACATTTACTATATTACGCATACCAACAGCCCTCAACTATTTAGAGCCACATACTTCAGTGAATTCACTCAAAACATTTTTTAAAGCCTGCATACTAGGCCTAAGCCTTTTAGGCTTGAGCTTGGCAGGGCTTATGAACAGCGCTATTGCTTATGCGCAAGCCCAGACTGCTGCACCCTCGCAGCAAATCATTGCACCTGCTGCTGCAGATGCCGCAAGTGCTTCCCCGTCAAACATGGCATGTCAGGCCACACTCACCACCGACGATGCGCCCCGCTTTAATGTGCCACAAATTGGCATACCCTTTGCTTGCCCTACCTTCACCGTTGTTCTCAAACATACTGGGCGGTTACCTAAAGCAGCTACCGGTCATAACTGGGTTCTGGTTGCCACCCAACAAGTCAACGCGGTAACCCACGATGGCTCTAAGGCGGGTGCTAACCAAAACTATATTAAACCCAACGACGTGCGAATCATCGCTTTCATACCCATCGTTGGGCGTGGTGAAACGGCAGACGTGTCATTCTCAACAGCACATCTCTTACCCAATGAAAGCTATACATTTCTCAGCACCGTTGATGGGCAGTCAGCCGTTATGCGCGGTGTCATTCGTCGGTTTTAAGGTTTTAATTTTTTTAGGAATTCTGAGTATGAACAACATTCAATCAGCCACACAAACACGTTTATTAAAGCGCATGGCAATCGCAATTGCCATGATTTTAAGCGCGGGTGTTTTAACCGTTGCCAACGCGCAAACCGTGGGCGACGTTACCGTTTCAAGCGCCTGGATACGCGCTTCAGCACCCAAGCAAGTCAATGGGGCAGGCTATGCTGCGATTCAGAACAAAGGTGCGCAAGTTGACCGTTTACTCAGTGCAACCGCTGATGTAGCAGAAAGAGTTGAGTTACACACCATCATTAATGAAAACGGTGTCGCGAAAATGCGCCAAGTGACGGGTATTGAGGTGCCTGCAAACGGCATGGTCAAACTTGAACCCGGTGCGGTTCACATCATGTTTGTTAAGGTTAAACAACCCTTTGAGCAAGGCAAAACGGTACCGATTAAGTTTACGTTTGAGCGCGCGGGTGAAGTAACGGTTAATTTTGAAGTCAAACCCATTACCTACAACCCCACTAAAAGCGCAGACGGTCATAGCGGTCACTCAATGCCCGGCATGAAGCATTAATGAATCGGCGATTGAGCAATATTTTCGCTTGGCAGCGATTCAGTTAAACGGTTTTCTAGCTAATCGTTCAACCATCATACGCCGACCACCTGGCTCTTGATGGCTTAATTAGCTTTTGCTTAACGCGACCCGAATAAGGCTGAACCGACTCTAATTTCGGTTGAGCCTTCTTCAATAGCTATTTCAAAATCGCCACTCATACCCATAGATAAGCGCTCTAATGATATGCCTTCAATAGCCAAGGCCTGCATAGCGTCGCGTAACAGGCGCAGTTTGACGAAACACTCACGCACAGCTTGGGTGTCGTCAGACAAAATTGCCATGGTCATTAAGCCTTTGACACGCAAGGTAGGCAGTTGAGCGATTTCTCGTAAAAAACCCTCAAGCAGTTCTGGTGCCAACCCTGATTTAGACTCTTCAGGTGAAGTTTTAACTTGAACCAACACATCAAGCTTACGGCCATTATCTTGCAGACGTTTATCAAGCGCCAACGCCAACTCAATGCGGTCTAGTGACTGCAATTCAGTGGCGTATTTGGCGACTTCTTTAGCTTTGTTGGTTTGTACACTGCCAATCACCACCCACTGCACATCACAATCGCTTAAATCGGGGGCTTTTTGAGCGATTTCCTGTAAGCGATTTTCACCAAAACGATGCAACCCCAAAGCCACGGCTTCACGCATAACTGACGCATCAAATGTTTTGCTAACGGGTAACAATGTCACGCTGTTGGCATTGCGCTGAGCATGCTCGCATGCCAATACAATGCGTTGTTCAATATCGGCTAACCGTTCTTTTAACGTAGACATAGCAGTGCGGCCTGAGAAACGTTACCTTGGCCTTGAGATGCGGTTGTTACCTGCCCGACCACACTGGCCTGCGCACAACCGTACTGCGCGAAAATCTCTAACACCTTATCGACCGCTTCGGGCGAACAAGAAACCAGTAAACCACCCGACGTTTGCGGGTCGGTGATGAGTGTCTTCAAGGCCTCATCCGTTTGGGCTAAACCACTAATCTGTTGGCCATAGGCTTGCCAATTACGACCTGAAGCCCCGGTCGCAATACCTTGCTTAATCAATTCGCTTACCCCTGGCAACACCGGCAAGTCTTTAGCATTCAGTTCTATGCTAACCCCTGCGGCACGAGCCAGCTCAAGAGTGTGACCTGCCAGCCCAAACCCGGTCACGTCAGTCATGGCGTGAACGTCATCTAATTCAGCCAAAGCGGTGCCTGCACGATTCAAGAGCGTTGCACTACTGATCATGGCAGCATACCCTTGATCACTTAGTATGCCTTTCTTAAGCGCAGCGGAATAAATACCCACACCAAGCGGTTTTCCTAGAATTAATACATCACCCACACGTGCTTCTGAATTGCGACGAATACGATCAGGATGTGCCAACCCTAGCGCCACCAAACCATAAATAGGCTCAACTGAATCTATAGAATGACCACCCGCAATGGGTATACCTGCTGCTTCGCACACCGACTGACCGCCATGCAAAATGTCACGAATGACGTCATGTGGCAGCACATTAATTGGCATGCCCACAATGGCTAACGCCATAATGGGTGAACCCCCCATAGCGTAAACATCAGATAAGGCATTGGTGGCGGCGATGCGCCCAAAATCGAAAGGGTCATCGACAATGGGCATAAAGAAATCAGTGGTGGCAATGAGTGCTTGTGAATCGTTTAAACGATATACCGCAGCATCATCAGCCGTTTCAATACCCACCATGAGCTGCTTAAAGGGTTGAGCAGCTGGCAGGGTAGCCAATAGTTCAGCCAGTATGCCGGGTGCAATTTTGCAGCCACACCCGCCGCCGTGGGAAAGCGAGGTCAGTGCGGGACCTAATTTTGTGTTTTTTAGCATGTTGCAGTGATTAAACTTAGTTAAGAACAAGACTTATTGTGTCATACAACACTGCATAATCGCCGCAAACTAAGCCGTGCGTTTAAACATCGATTTGACGGCCAGCCACTGCTGCGCCCAAAAGGTTTGGCCGTAATCGCGCGCCGCGCGCCCGCTTTCAAGATCAGCAATTTGGTCATGAATACCGGTGGCAGCGTAATCGGGTGTCCAGCGGCCGGTTTTAAAGATAATGTCCCATACGGGGAACAACACTGCAAAGTTATAACCACCAGCGGGGCCTGAAGTCGAAGCATCGTAAGCAATCGAGTGGTGGTGACGGTGAAACCGTGGGCTTACCAGCAAACGTTCGCCCCATTTCCCGAAGCTTAAGCGAACATTAGCGTGTGAAAAACTTTCAATTAACTGGGTAATGACAACAATCATCACAAACTGCCCCGGTGCCACCCCGATCAAGTAAGACACGACCACGAGCAGAGTGTCGCGCATTAAATCGTCAACAATATGATTTCGGTTGTCGCTCCAGACTGTCATTTGGCGTTGGCTGTGGTGAACAGCGTGCAAGTTCCAAAACCAAGCGTAGCGATGTTGCGCACGGTGATAGAAATAATCAAACAAATCAAAAACCAGCAAATAAATAATGAGGCTAACCCAAGCGATATCAGTCACGCCAGGCCATATGGCATCAAGCTGAAAAGGAGTGAACCCTTTTAAGTTGAAAAAAGACATCACCACATCAAAGATTGGGTCAAGCGTAAAAAACAATGCCAACCTAAAAATACCCATACGATGAATAAAGGTGTAGAGCATATCGATGCGAATTTGTTTTTTATCAACCACCGGCTCAACAGGGCGCCACTTTTCTAACGAGCTGAGCACCACCACCAGCAATAAAATTTGAAGTGCCCCAATCATGAACCACATCGTCGCGTCGTAACCGGGCTCGACTAATTCACCCATGTTGAGGGTGTAAAGAAGTGGCTGCACAACTGACTCAAAAAGCCACTGTTGGATTTGATCAAAATAGTGAATAACTGAATTCATAATATGGTTTTAAATATTTAGCCTAAAGTTGCCGTTTAATGTGAAGCTTACTACTTACCTAAATTTTGCCGTTTAATTTAATGCTCGCTTTAGAATTTACTTTAACGCTTACTTTAAAACTTACTTTAACGCTTGTTTAAACTGTGGGTGTTGACTGATTGTTTTAAAACAAAAGCCCCGCTCTTTTAAACCGACAATGAGCGGCTCTAAAACTGCAGGCGCCCAAGGGTCTTGACGCGACCAAATACCTAAATGAGCCAATAAAATATCACCCGCTTTTATATTTTTTAACGCTTGCTCAAGTAACTTACTATTAGGGTACCGGTCACTAGGCAGTTCATCGCCCAAGAATCCGTTTGGGCTCCAACCCACGTGCGCGTAACCGCATTTTTGAGCTACTTTAATCAATTCAAGTGATGTTTTACCACCCGCCGCTCTAAATATGGGGCTCATCTCTACACCCGTCATGGTTTTGTAGCGCTTAGCGACCTGATCAAGTGATTGGCAATACTGATTTGCAGTGAAGGTTTGCGATTGCCCTTTTTTTGGCCCAGCGCTGGGCTTCATTTTAAAGCCGCCACCCACCAAATCAGCCTGCCAATAAACATGGTCGTAGGTGTGCGAACCGAACTGATGGCCTTCAGCTGTGCGGGCCCGCCACCAAGGTGCCCATTCATCATCTAAGCTGGTGCCATCTGTCTTGGTGGCTTCATTGGCTAAAAAAAATGTAGCGCGCACTTGCTGTTTATTTAACACTTGTGCAACCAAGGGTGCAATACCCATATGCCCTGTGTCAAAGGTTAAATACACGGCTTTGTTGCAGATTGCTTCTGATATTTTTGAAGCTGCAGGGGCGGGCTTTTGTTGCAACGCTTGATTTGTTTGCGCACTCACACTGACGGTTAAAAAGGCCAAGCACAGGGTCAGTAAAGACTTGTATATGCGCGTTACATTGCCAATTTTTAGCATTGATGATAAACCCATTTTCATTGGCGTAAACGCTTCATTTGAATGCTTGCTTTATTTGAATGCTTGCTTTATTTGAA
>JBDNHM010000083.1:0-2987 GCA_041688825.1 Burkholderiaceae bacterium
CGATCTGAAATCTTGGATGAGGGTAGTAAATAATGACAAGCGTCAAAAAATTAAAAATTACTCTAGTTAAGAGCCGCTTTGGTTTGATCCCTAAGCATACTTTATGTGTAAAAGCATTGGGTTTAAAACGCATGCACCATACAGTTGAGCGGGAAGACACGCCTAGTGTTCGTGGTGTGATCAATAAAATTTCATATTTATTAAAAGTAGAGAAAGCATAACATGAAACTGAACACTATTAAGCCTGCAGAAGGTTCAAAAAAACCTAGATTACGTGTTGGTCGTGGCATAGGTAGTGGTGTTGGTAAAACTTGTGGCCGTGGTCACAAAGGACAACATTCTCGTGCGGGTGGTTATCATAAAGTGGGTTTTGAAGGGGGGCAAATGCCTTTGCAACGTCGCTTGCCTAAATTTGGTTTTACTTCACGCCAATCGTTAGAACGTGCAGAAATCCGCTTGCACGAATTAGAAAAAATTTCAGGTGATGTAGTTGATTTCTTGAGTTTGAAAGCCGCAAAGCTGATTAACAGTAGTGTTAAGACAGTTAAAATTATTGCCTCTGGTGAATTGAAAAAGGCTGTCACCGTGCGCGGCATAAAAGTGACTAAAGGAGCTAAAGCTGCCATTGAAGCAGCAGGCGGAAAAGTCGAGGAATAGTGATGGCCAACTCCAAGACCGGCTCTGCACTGTCTCAAGGCGGTTTGCATGAATTAAAGCGCCGCCTGTTATTTGTTCTCATCGGCCTCTTGGTTTATCGCCTCGGTTCTTATATTCCTGTGCCAGGTTTAGATCCGCAAAAATTAGCGGCATTATTTAGCCATAACGAAGGTGGAATCTTAGGTCTTTTTAATATGTTCTCAGGGGGTGCTTTATCGCGCCTTACTCTGTTTGCTTTAGGGGTTATGCCCTATATCTCTGCTTCCATCATTATTCAGATGTTTGGAACAATTTCACCGAGCTTGCAACAGCTGAAAAAAGAAGGCGAAGCTGGTAGACGCCAAATTACACAATATACCCGTTATGCCACGGTATTTTTGTCAGCTTTTCAGGCTATTGGTATTTGTAAGTGGTTAGTGAGTGAAGGAATTGCGATTAATCCCAATCTGGGGTTTTATTTTGTGGCCGTCATTACACTAGTGACTGGAACCTTGTTCTTGATGTGGTTAGGTGAGCAAATTACTGAACATGGCATTGGTAATGGTATCTCCTTAATTATATTTGCGAGCATAGCATCACGTTTTCCTGCGGCGATTGCAGAAGTTCTAGAGCAAGTTCGTCAAGGACAAATGCAAGTATTAACTTTAATTTTGTTAATTGTTGCAGTGGTTTGTGTGACAGGAGTAGTGGTTTACTTTGAGCGAGCCCAGCGCCGCATTACGATTAATTATGCAAAGCGTCAACAAGGCCGAAAACTTTATGCAGCGCAAAGCAGTCATTTGCCGCTTAAAATTAATATCGCTGGGGTGATTCCGCCGATTTTTGCGCAGAGTATTATTTTGTTTCCAGCGGCTGTTGCCAAATTTTTTGGTACAACCAATGGTTTCGGTTGGTTGAATGATGTGGCTTTGGCCTTATCACCTGGCCAACCAGGCTATATGTTGTTGTTTGCAGCTGCGATTATGTTTTTTGCGTTTTTCTACACGGCATTAGTTTTTAGTCCGAGAGAAACGGCTGACAATTTGCGTAAATCCGGTGCTTTTATTCCTGGAATTCGTCCAGGTGAGCAAACCGCTAATTATATCGATCAGGTTATGACGCGTCTGACCTTGGTAGGATCGATTTATTTGGCTCTAGTTTCATTGATGCCGCAGTTTTTGATCATGGCTTGGAATGTCCCCTTCTATTTTGGTGGAACTTCGTTGCTTATTATTGTGGTGGTCATTATGGACTTTATTGCTCAAGTTCAGGCCCATTTAATGAGCCATCAGTATGAGTCCTTGATGCGTAAATCCAATGCCAAGGGTACTAAGGTGGGTCTAATAAGATAAATTGTAGGGGTGGGTCTCCTCTGAGACCCTTCTTTAAATTGGATCGGTGTTTGTAGGGGCGGCGGGCTGCCTGCCCTCTTTCAGTTGGCACGATAATAGTTGATTTGTGCAGTAAAAAATAAAAGCGGTGTGAGCCGTCCCCTATTCGGGTAGGGGATCCAGTCCGATAATGAATAGAATTATATATGAGTGTTTTAAGGTCGAGTGGAGTAAAAAAATGAAAGTCAGAGCATCAGTAAAAAAAATCTGTCGTAAGTGCAAGATCGTACGTCGTGAAGGCGTTGTGCGCGTGATTTGTAGCGATGGCCGCCATAAACAGCGTCAAGGTTAAGTTGTTGTTAAGCCACTTTTAAAGTAGTGGAAAATAGCGGTTTTTAGCTTGCTTTTTACCGGACAAAACGGTATTCTTAGCGGCTTTTTTGAATGGATAGATCGATTTAGACATTTGTTTCTGTGGGAGATTTGAATGACAGCATTAACGTCTGCACGTATCGCTGGGGTTAATATACCCGTGCAAAAACATGCGCGGATTGCCTTGCGTGCGATTTATGGTATTGGACCTAGCTTAGCTGACAAGATTTGTGCGGATGCTAAAGTTGACCCTGCTATGAAAGTGAGAGATTTGACGGAAGCTCAATTAGAAAGCTTGCGTTCTGAAACGGCAAAACACACAACAGAAGGTAATCTTCGTCGTGTGATTTCGATGAACATTAAGCGCAAAATGGACTTAGGTAGCTTTCAAGGTCGAAGGCACCGTTTAGGTTTGCCTGTTCGTGGACAACGTACTAAGACTAATGCTCGTACTCGCAAGGGTAAGCGCAAACCGATACGTAATTAATAACGGGATTAGATAAAACATGAGAGCAAAGCGTCAGAAAAAAACACAGGTTTCAGAAGGGATAGCTTATATAAAAGCCACCTTTAATAACTGTATTGTGACTATTACCGACTTAAGTGGAAATACACTGGCTTGGTCAGCTGCGGGTAACTGCGGTTTTA
>JBDNHM010000423.1:0-3734 GCA_041688825.1 Burkholderiaceae bacterium
AAAATTATGCTTTCAACTCGCCCTTTTAAGCACCCACTTCAACCGTTAAAAACCAATGCTTTACGGCAATGCCACCTGAGGCATGCGGCGAATAATAATTTGAGCCTTACGATCTGGCCAACTGGCCTTGCGATTCAGGTCATAACGTTTGGGTGATGGCAATATGGCTGCTAACCAAGCTGACTGCCAAGGGTTGAGTTTGCTGGCAGGCACATTAAAGTAGTGCTGTGCGGCAGCTTCAATGCCAAACACACCCACGCCCCATTCAGCAATATTTAAGTAAATTTCAAGTATGTGCCGCTTATCAAGTATGAATTCTATAAGCGTGGCGATCATAATTTCTTGGGCTTTACGCCAATAGCTTCGATCTGAAGACAAAAAAAGGTTCTTAGCAACCTGCATCGTAATGGTTGAACCACCCCGTTTGATGGCACCGTGCTCAATATTTGCACGCGCGGCTTCTTCAAGCGCATTCCACTCAACACCGTCGTGATCTGCGAAACCCGAGTCTTCAGAAGCCAGCACGGCACGCTTAACGTGGCGAGAGATTTGATCGTAAGCGACCCAAGTTTGTTCAATCACTTTAGGTGGTACTTCGCTTCGCAACCGGTCACGTTCAGCATCGATAAATGCTGAAGAGGTTGGGTTGAACCATTGGTACCAGACAATTTGCGAGATGGTAATAAGTTGCGAGCCGATAACCCACACCAAAACCCCAGCAAGAAGATAACGCCATATCAGGCGTGATTTAGACATTGGTCGATCTTAACATTGAGTTTTTTACCTATTCGAAATGTTTAGAACCCTTGTATGGTGGGTTTACAAACATGACGCAGCAAAGTCTCAGGGTTCTAGCAACAATGTCTAAGTGCTCTAGGCGCAACGACTGCAGTTTTTTGATCGCTTAGTCTTTCAACTTCAACCGCCCCAACCTTAAGACCTGCTCAACCAATATATCAACATTACGTTGTTCAATACGATGATTGACCATTGCTGCACGTATAGCAATTTGGCCATTAATAGACGTTGCAGAGGGCGCTACTAAGCCTGACTCATGCAAATCAGCAACAATATCAGCATTCGTTTCATTGAGTTGATCAGCCGTTATATTATTTTTACCGAGATAGCGAAAACAAACAACATTCAACGCCACGGGAGCCATCATTTCGAGCTCGGACTGGGCCTCAATTTTTGTTTTTAAATATTGGGCCAAATCGCAGGTTTTATCAATGATGCTGCCCAGTTTGTCAGCACCATAAACTTTAATGGTGAACCATGTTTTAAGTGCCCGAAAACCACGCGAAAGATCGGGGCCAAAATCACACGGCCAAGGTGAACCGCCTGCCAAACCACGCGTTTCCCGCCTTAAATAGGTTGCAGGTGAAGCAAAGGTATCATGATGTAATGAACCATCGCGCACAATAATAAAACCCGCGTCGTAGGGCACTTGCAACCATTTATGAAAATCAAACGCAATAGAGTCTGCCCGTTCAATTCCCTTTAACCGTGGGGCAATTTTTTTCGACAACATGGCCATGGCGCCGAATGCACCATCAATATGAAACCAAAGGTTTTCTGCGGCGGCAATGTCTGCAATGGCGTCTAAGTCATCAATCGCCCCCACATCAACCGTGCCGGCCGAACCGGCAATAAAGAAAGGCGTTAAACCTTGAGCCCGATCATTGTCAATGGTTTGCTTTAGTTGCACCAAATTCATTTGGTACTGGTCATCAAGCTCGATCACGCGCAAATAGTCTGTACCCATGCCACATAAATCAATAGCTTGCATAATGCAACCATGCGCACCGGCAGACGTGTAAGCCACCAGTTTCTTGGGGCTATCGGCCAAACCTTGACGTCGCACACTTTGACCCAAGATACGATTACGAGCGACCAATACGCTAATCATATTTGCCATTGAGGCGCCGGTGACAAACAAACCACTGGCCGATTCAGGAAAATGAAATAACTCACGCATCCAGTGCAGAATTTGACGCTCAACCTCAAGTGGCATTTGGTCGCGACCGCCCAAGTTTGCGTTCAAACCCGATGCCAACATTTCTGCCAACATACCCACAGGGCTACCACCACCCTGCACCCACCCCATAAAACCAGGGCTGGCATTGCCAACAGAATAGGGTAAAACATCTTCCATGAAACGCTGATGCGCTGACGCTAAAGAACTGGGGCCATGTGGCAGAGGCTCAGTGAAAAGATCACGCTTGACTTGCGGAATAGGTTGCCAAACGGGCTTATCGTGCAACGCAGACATATGGTCAATGATGTCGTCAAGCATGCGATGACCTTGCTCACGAAGCGATTGCCAATCTGATGGGTCAAGAGTGTTACGCGTGGTGTTCTCTGAAGCGGAAAGATCGTTTTGAGAATCAGTTTGAAAGTTAGACATTTATTTTAGGTATTAGAATTAGACGCAAGATGCAAATGCAAGATGAACATATAAATTAAAACATTGAAAAGAAATAACATTTAGTCAGGCTATTTAAACCTTCATGTAAAAAAAATAGCCTGAACGATTATGTACCTTTAACAGTTGCTAAAGATTTTGCAATAATTTGAACAATCAGATCGCACTCTTCAAGTGTGAGCGATAAAGGAATACGCATATCGCAAAGCTGTTTCATTATCTTTGTAGTGTGTGGCAACATTTGCCCACCATTACTATACTTCCAATCAAGATAAGTACTGGTAAAACCAACCGGTTCAACATTACCAAACCATTTTAGTTTCACACCACACTCAGCGGTTAATGCCAAAAAGTGCTTAAACTTTTCGTCGTTTAAACCCATGACACGAAACTGAATAGAACTGGCCACGTAAGATTCGCCAGCCAATCGTTTAGGCAACACAATATCTTGAATTTGACTTAACTTTTGCGCCAAACGGTCGTGGCGTTCATTCCAAATAACGGTACGTTCAGGCAACAGGTCTATTTGAGGGCGCGCGGTAGCAGCCGCTAAATTTGACATGCGCATGCTGCAGTTTGGTATTTGATACTTATACCTTTCAAATACTTCATCTGATGGGCGTGCAACGTGTTGACGGTACAACATATAACTACCCGAATACAGAATTGCCTTGGCCGCAATATCGTCGTCATCGGTAACTAAGATACCGCCCTCACCCGAATTCATGTGTTTATAGGTTTGGCTACTGAAACAACCAATCGCACCAAAGGTTCCAGTAAATTGACCGTTCCATTTACCACCCATGGTGTGGGCACAGTCTTCGATCACTTGTATGCCAAACTCATCACAAATGGCCATGACGGCATCTAAATCTGCAGTATGGCCGCGCATGTGCGAGAGCAACAATATTTTAGCCCCACTACTTTGTGCTTTTGATCTTAAGTCGTCTAAATCAATAAGCAGGTCTTCGGTTGATTCTACAAAAACAGCTTGCGCCGCGGCATGCGCAACTGCGCCAGGCACGGGAGCCAATGTAAAGGCATTCACCAACACCTTGTCACCCGTTTCAACACCCAAACACTTTAAGGCAATAAACAATGAACACCCACACGAGTTAAGTGCCACGGCATAACGCCGACCAACATAGGCTGCGAAATCAACTTCAAATAACGTTGATTCAGCAAGCTCGCTGCCAAACTCACCATACCGAAACAGGGCGCCTGACTGCATAATAGCTTGGGCTCGAGCCATACCCGAAGCGGGTATGGGGTCAACACTGGCGAGATCACGATTTAGTTTCATAAGTGT
>JBDNHM010000084.1:0-2037 GCA_041688825.1 Burkholderiaceae bacterium
AACGAATAAACGAATAAACGAATAAACGAATAAACGAATAAACGAATAAACGAATAAACAAGATAAAAAGAAACCAATAATCATGAGCTGTTGAGAGCAAAACAGTGAGAAAAAAGGTAACCAATAATCATGAGCTGTTGAGCGTTAAACAGTGTGAAAAAAGGTAACCTGCAAGATTTAAACAGTGAAAAAACAATTAAAATTAATAAAATAATCAAATTTAAAATTATCTTTTTTGATTTTTACCAAGGAAAATAAATGAGCGCAATCATAGATATCGTCGGCCGAGAAATTCTTGACTCCCGTGGAAACCCCACCGTTGAGTGCGATGTATTGCTTGAGTCTGGCGCAATGGGTCGTGCTGCAGTGCCTTCTGGCGCATCAACCGGTTCGCGCGAGGCAATTGAACTGCGCGATGGTGATACCAGCCGTTATTTAGGTAAAGGCGTATTGAAAGCAGTTGAAAATGTTAACACCGAGATTTCTGAAGCATTGATGGGCCTTGACGCTCAAGAGCAAACGTTTATTGACCGCACCTTAATTGAATTAGACGGTACTGAAAGTAAATCACGTCTAGGCGCAAACGCAATGTTAGCTGTAAGCATGGCGGTTGCCCGCGCAGCGGCAGATGAGTCTGGTTTATCGTTGTTTCGTTATTTTGGGGGCAGTGGCCCCATGAGTATGCCTGTACCCATGATGAACGTTATTAATGGTGGTGCACACGCTAACAACTCACTTGATTTGCAAGAGTTCATGATTGTCCCGATCGGTGCGAAAAGTTTTCGACAAGCCATGCAAATGGGTGCTGAAACCTTTCATGCCTTAAAGAAGTTAATTGATAGTCAGGGCTTGTCGACAACGGTCGGTGACGAGGGTGGTTTTGCCCCAAGCTTAGAAAGTCATGAGGCCGCAATTGAGCTTATTTTGCGTGCAATTGAAAGTGCGGGCTACGAAGCCGGCACAGATATGGCTTTGGCCCTTGATTGTGCCGCCTCTGAGTTCTATCGCGATGGCAAATATCACCTGGCAGGTGAAGGTAACATTTCATTAACCAGCGCTGAGTTTAGTAATTTGTTGGCTACTTGGTGTGACAAATACCCCATCATTTCGATTGAAGACGGTATGGCTGAAAATGACTGGGAAGGCTGGAAAATTTTAACTGACCAGCTTGGTAAAAAAGTTCAGCTCGTTGGCGATGACTTGTTTGTAACCAATACTAAAATTCTTAAGCAGGGTATTGACCAAGGCATTGCTAACTCAATATTAATTAAAATTAACCAAATTGGTACGCTGACAGAAACGTTTGCTGCGATTGATATGGCTAAACGCCATGGCTATACATCGGTGGTGTCGCATCGTTCAGGTGAAACTGAAGATTCAACTATTGCTGATATTGCTGTGGCAACCAATGTTATGCAAATTAAAACGGGTTCGTTATCGCGTTCAGACCGTATGGCAAAATATAACCAGTTACTGCGTATTGAAGAAGAGTTAGCAGAGGTGGCAACCTACCCAGGTCGTGACGCTTTTTATAATCTGCGATAACGTTAACTAAACGTCGCTATGCGTATTTTGTTTCTAGTTTTAGTGTTACTCGTGGCGCTGATTCAATACCCACTCTGGTCAGGTAATGGTGGGTGGTTTTCTGTTTGGAATCTAGAAGCAAATGTAGCTGAACATCGTGAGGCAAACGAAGGTTTAAAAGCTCGCAATCAAGCCATGGCAGCTGAGGTGCAAGACTTACGATCGGGCACTGAAGCTGCTGAAGAACGGGCACGTAGTGAATTGGGCTTAGCACATCAAGACGAGATGTTTGTACAAATAGTGCCCAAGGGCCAAGCCATACCCACATCAACGCCGCTTAAACCTAAAAAACCCTAATCTTAAAATTCGCTAATTCTAAATTCCCAAAAATAGAACAACCCTAAACCTAGAGTTCACTATTTACAAATTCCCTAATTCTAAAATTCGCTAACTCTAAATGCCCTAAATAGAACTCTAAACCTAACGTTCTTTCAACCTAACATTTCCTGATCC
>JBDNHM010000424.1:0-10252 GCA_041688825.1 Burkholderiaceae bacterium
ACTATGCACTTCAGAATTTATTGTCATGTTGGGCTACACCGCTTTAGCCGCCAAAATACTGTCAACGCTTAAAACAGGTTCGCATCTTAGAGCGATGAACAAAGTATTTGGTGCCTTGTTTATGACCGCTGCAGCTGCATTGGCCTTATTTAATAGGCATTGATAATAGATTAAAGATGTCGATAGTTCTGAAATCTACCTTTTTTAAATGAATCTGGTTACACCAAATTCTTTCCAACTCGCTGTGCTACCTCAACAAATTTTTGTAATGTGACTGAGGGTACAGCTGTTGAGTAGGCCACGCCTAATGAGAGTTTAGGGGCAGGTCCGGTTAATTTTTTAAATACGACTAGCGGCTGAGGAAAATGTTGTAGCTGAGAAGCGATAAGACCTATACCTACGCCACATGCTGCTAAACCAACGATAGATTGTGCGGGAGAGGCCTCAAGAATAACTTTTGGACTAAAGCCCTCTTCCTGACAGAGCGCAATAACGTGATCGTACATATTGGGGGCAATGACCCTAGAAAATACAATAAAACGTTCATTGATGAGGTCTTTAAGACAAAGACTGCGCTTCTTGGCGAGCACGTTATCTTTATTCATCACAATATCAAAAAATATCTCTGCTACCTTTGAACATTGCAATGACGAATCTTCAAGTGGTGGATGACAAATTCCCACATCGATATCGCCAGACCTTAATGCGCTCTCTTGGTCTGTCGTCGTGAGCTCCCTAACCATTACCTGTATGCCTGGCATCACTTTTTTGTACTGATAAATTATTTCAGGCAGACTAATAAAAAGAGCGGGCGCTGTTGCTGCGACAATGAGTTGACCGCTACGACCACTGCCGACCTCGCGCACCAGATTTACCGCATCGTCCATATTTCTCAGTATCTTTCTTGCTTCAATTAAAAAAGCTTGGCCTGCTTGTGTTAAAGATACGGAACGTTTGGTGCGGAGCGCTAAATCAACATTCAACTCTTCCTCTAACTGACGAATTTGTTGACTTAACGCAGACTGTGTAATGTTGCATCGCACAGCAGCTCGACCAAAGTGCAAATCTTCCGCTAAGGCAATAAAAGCTCGAAGACGTCTTCTATTCATGAGTCTCAACCTAAAAAATGACAGCTTACTATTAAGTAGAAAAAGTAATTAATTAATTAATATAAATCATTTGTTCTTTTTACGGGTGTTTCGTATCATCAAAAAATGAAAGTGTTTATGATCGGTGAATCAGCAAAACATCGCGACACCCTGCTTAGGTTTTTACCGGCAAGCGTTGATGTGATCGGCTTGCCTAGAGAAGCTGCAACGACAGACGAATATGATCGTGACATGGGTGAGGATGATGTCTTAATCACTTTACGTTATTCCCGCGACAACATTCATCAGAAAAAATTTCGACTATTGCATGTGCCTGGAGCGGGCCTAGACGGTATTAATTTCCATAGCATTCCTGAGTCTGTTTCAATATGCAATGTTTTTGAGCATGAGATTCCCATTGCGGAATACGTCATCTCAGCCATGCTAGATATTGAGGTCAGATTCGCTAAGATGTGCGCAGAATTCAGTCGCGAAAATTGGGCTCGTTTGTACCGAGCAAGAACACCCCATGGAGAGCTAAATGGAAAAACCCTTGGCCTGATTGGTTATGGAAGAATTGGGCAAGAGATTGCTAAACGTGCTCATGCCTTTGGCATGCAAATTATCGCAATAAACCGTTCAGCGATACATGAAGGTCTCGACATACTCAACCAAGCACTCCCGATGGATAAGCTTGATAGCCTTTTAACCGCATCTGATTTCGTTGTGATTGCCTGCCCGTTGTCTGATAAAACCCGTGGTTTATTGAACGCTGCAAGTTTAAAAAAGATGCATCGACATGCCGTTTTAATCAATATATCTCGTGCAGAGATTGTCGACCAACAAGCACTCTACGATGCTCTAAAAGAGAGGCTTATTGGGGCTGCTGTTATCGATGTCTGGTGGCACTACCCATCAACAGATCAAGACAACCCCGCCCCATCAGACCTACCATTCGATACCTTACCAAACGTACTTTGCACTGCGCATTCATCTGCATGGTCAAAGTATCTTCCTGAAAGACGGTACCGAGCAATCGCACATAATATAAGACGCTTAATCAGTGGCGAACCGCTCTTTAATCTAGTTCAGAGGCCCTACTCCTCATAAACTTTTACTGCTTTTATAAATATAAAAAAATATGGAACGAGACAAAATAACTGATACACCCATCCGCATTACTGACATTCAGACGCTAGTCGTCAATGCGGAAATGAGAAACTGGATTTTCGTTAAAGTACTGACGAATCAACCTGGACTATATGGCTGGGGTGAGGCCAGCTTAAACTGGAAAACGAGAGCGGTTACTGGCACTGTCGAAGACCTTAAGACGCTGCTTATTGGGCGTGACCCTCGGGATATTGAGCAATGCCTAAGGGCGATGAATAAATTTAGTTATTATCGTTTAGGCATTATTGGTGCCACAGCAATCAGCGGTATCGAGCATGCACTATGGGATATTTTTGGTAAGAGCTTGAACGTTCCTGTGTGGAAACTTCTCGGCGGTCAGGTCCGTGAAAAAGTTCGGCTATATACACATCTCGGGCTCGGCAAAATGACTGCCGTGTATGAAACTTTTGACCATGGCGCACTAAGAGACCAAGCCTTAGCCGTCGTTGAAGCCGGATACGATGCGCTTAAAGTGGTTTTTATTCCCTATGGCAATCACCTATCCAGTATTCCTGATCGCAAACATGTGGGCCGCCTAATGGAAACTTTACGCACCGCTGTCGGTGACAACGTTGACATCATGATCGACTTTCATGGCAGGCCCGCTTCGATTGCTGCAGCATTGGGTTATATCGAAGTACTTGCTCCATATCATCCAATGTTTTGCGAAGAGCCCGTTCAACCCGGAGACACGGCTGCTCTGCTCGAAGTCAGTCGCCGCGCTGCCTGCCCGATTGCTTCGGGAGAAAGGTTGGTAGGACTCAAAGAATTTATGCCCGTTCTGACGAGCAAGGCTGTCCACATCATCCAACCGGATCTCAATCATACCGGTGGGTTACTTGAGGGCAAGCGTATCGCCGCGGTAGCTGATGTTGAGTTGATTGGTGTTGCACCACACAACCCAAACGGCCCCCTGGCTGGCGCTGCGGCACTGCATTTTGCTGTATCAACGCCCAACTTTGTTATTCAAGAGGAAATGACTGGCGCCGTTCCGTGGTACTCAGATGTAGTAGATAGCCAGGTAAAACGAACAGGCAGTTACTGGGAAGTGCCTCACCGAGCGGGGTTGGGTGTCGAAATTAACGAGATTGAAGCTGCGAAACATCCCTTCAAACCTGAGGTTCAACATGCTACGTCAGCCATTTTGGGTGACGGTACGATCGTGGATTGGTGATTTATGAAACGATTTATGACGCCTGGCGGTATTTTTAATGCAACACCACCGCGCATTATTTTTGGACAAGGGACTGCCGCACTTGTTGCTGCCGAAGTAGAGTTTCTCAATGCATCACGAGCTTTAGTTATTTCAACGCCCGGTCGCTATCAGCTTGGACAAACAACTCTTCAACGTTTAGGCGCTAAATGTGTGGGGTTTTTACCTGAAGCCATATCTCAAGTACCGATCGAATTAGCCCAACGTGGTCGTAAAGTCGCAGCTGATTTGGGTGCCGATTGTCTAGTTGCTGTTGGTGGTGGCGCCTCAATAGGCCTAGCTAAAGGCATAGCACTTGAACTTGCAATCCCTATCATCAACATTCCAACCACTTACTCTGGGTCGGAAATGACAGGATTTTGCGGCATCACGATAGATGGCATTAAACGTATGCATACTAGCCTTAACATGCTGGCTCATACAGTGATCTATGACCCCGAACTCACTCTCGGTCTACCTATTGATGTTTCTGCTGCGAGCGCAATGAATGCTTTGGCGCACTGCATCGACACAGTTGTAGTAGACACCTGTAGCCCCATCATTGCACAAGCTGCTTATCAGGGCGCTCAAGCCATAGGGCAGTCTCTTGAAGGCGTGGTGAATAACCCTCAAGATATGAACTCTCGCACTACATTACTTTATGGTGCGTACCTTTCCGGTGCGGCACTCACCGGTGGTTTTGCCCTGCAGCATGGTATTGCCCATGTGCTTGGAGGCAGTTTTGGCGTTTCGCATGGACTCTCTCATGCGTTGGTGTTACCACATATTGCTGCATTTTATGCCCGTCATTTTCCGGAACACATGCATCCACTTGCGCAAGCGCTTGGGGTGTCATGCAGTGAATTGGGTTCAAAGGTTTTTGACATGTTAGTCACAACGGGGCTACCTACTGGGCTCAGTCAACTTGGATTCGACCCGTCAGCTCTTGACCATGCGACACAGATCACTATTGATACAGATAACGGTAAAACACCTATTTCACTATCTTATGACACGATACTCAGTATATTGAAAGACACTTATCACGGTGTTCGACCACAATGATTGAACGCTCAATAAACTTCGTTTGGTTGCTGGTTGGTTTTGCCACGATGGTTAATGCTTGGCGCATTGGCTTGTTAGGATCAATGGGACCTGACAGCGGATTTTTTCCGATGATTTGTGGTGCAATCATTACCCTTTGTGGATTGATCCTTGTCATCAAACCCAAGAAAAACCATGTCGAAAATCCAGATTGGCCAAAGCGTAGCGCAATCTTTCGAATCTTAGGTGTGCTCGGCGGATTGGTGGCGATGGCAATCACGCTTCCGCTTTTAGGGTTTGCAATTTCGGCTGCCATAACAACATTTGTTCTTTTACAGACTGTTGAGCGTTCGAGAATCATTGAATCAGTAATTGTGACGCTCGCCTCAGTGATTTTTGTGATGTATATTTTTGATCATTTACTTGGTATGTCTTTACCTCGCAGTCCTTGGGGCTGGTAAATGGAATCATTAAACGGACTCCTAATGGGCTTTTCGGTGTTGTTTACAGCTGAAAATCTTTACTTCTGTTTTCTTGGCAGTGTTGTAGGAACTTTGGTTGGTGTCTTGCCGGGTATCGGACCATTAGCCGCATTAGCTCTTTTGCTACCTGTAACATTTCAGCTCGCGCCCGTAGCAGGTCTTGGCATGCTCGCCGCAATATTTTATGGCGCTATGTATGGCGGTTCGACAACATCTATTCTTGTCAATATTCCTGGCGAGGCCGCCTCGGTTGTCACCGCAATTGATGGCCATCAAATGGCGCGCCAAGGCCGCGCGGGTTCAGCACTTGGCATTGCAGCCATTGGATCTTTCGTTGCGGGCACCCTAGCACTGGTCGCATTAACCTTTTTCTCTCCTTTATTGAGTTCTGTGGCGATACGCTTTGGTCCCCCTGAGAATTTCGGACTCATGGTACTGGGATTAGTCACCACGCTCTATATGATCGGTGGCTCGAAAGTGAAAGGCGTATTAATGATCGCTATGGGTTTTTTGATAGCCATTATTGGTATGGACATCGTGAACGGTCGCGATCGATTCACGCTTGGAAATATCAATCTCTCAGGTGGCATCGAAATACTTTCAGTCGTGATTGGTTTGTATGGTGTATCAGAGATCCTGCTTAATTGTGAAACAATTCTGAAGAATCAAGTGTTAACCGAAAAAATCAAAGGGCTTTGGCCAACTTTTTCGGACTGGAAAGCTTCTTGGAAGCCGATGATGCGCGGCAGTTTTCTTGGCTTTTTTCTGGGATTGGTGCCAGGTGGCGGACCCGTAACCGCTTCATTTGTTTCTTATGCACTTGAAAGACGTATCGCTAAAAATCCTGAACGGTTTGGTAAAGGAGCAATTGAAGGGATCGCAGGCCCAGAGGCAGCCAACAACGCGGCTGTTTCCGGCAGCATGATTCCACTTATTACTCTTGGCATACCGGGCAATGCGGTCACTGCATTGTTACTCGGTGCACTCGTGATTCAGGGTATACAGCCTGGCCCGACATTTATCACTCAGCGACCCGATTTATTTTGGGGTTTTATTGCCAGCATGTACGTCGGCAATGTCTTTCTTCTTTTGCTAAATCTTCCTCTGGTTGGTATCTGGGTTCAGTGCCTACGCATTCCATACCGCATATTATTTCCCTTGATCTTACTGCTTTCTATAGTGGGCACCTACTCTGCGAACAAGAACGTTTTCGACTTATGGATCATGCTGGGTTTTGGCGTTGCTGGGTACATTCTTAGAAAACTTCAATACGAATTTGCCCCCTTCTTGATTGCTTTTGTTTTAGCACCAATGCTTGAACAATCGCTTAGACAAAGTATGGTGATGTCGCCAGACGGGCTTCTGATTTTTATGACACGACCTGTTGCTGCCGTAATAATATTTTTAAGTGTAGTTCTTGCAATACTTGTTTTTCGTCAACGAAAGTTGATTCAACCCAGAGGAGACTTATAAATGAAAATTATAAAATCAACCGTAACATTGCTTCTTGCTACCCTTTCGAGTATAGCCATTTCGCAAACGTCACCTGACGTCGCAAAACTCAAACCAGCGGGCTTTCCAACCCAACCGATTGAGTTCACAGTTGTTTACCCTGCCGGTGGTGGTATGGACTTAACGACTCGATTAGTAGCCAAATATTCTGAAAAAGTAAGTGGTGACAAAATATTAGTGAATAACAGAACAGGTGGCGCCGGTATGGTCGGACATACCTATATCGCCACTACGGCTAAACCAGATGGCTACACAGTAGGAATTATTGCAAACCTAGTATGGGGTGATGCAATTCTTCGTGGAGAAGGAAAATGGTCTTTGAACGACATTGAAACCATTGCTTACATCAACAGCGACGCACTGACTTGGGTCAGTTCAACCAAAGGACCTTTCAAGGGCAAGACGGCTAAGGAAATCATACAAACAGCCAAAGACAAGCCTGGTACAGTTCGCATCGCAGTCGTACCTGGCAGCATGTGGGAATATCTTGTCGATCAAATCGAACAAAAAACAGGTGCTAAGTTCTTGCGTGTTCCATTCCAAGGTGGAAAGCCTGGCATTGTAGCGATGCTTGGTGACAATGTAGACGTCGCACAAGGGTTTTATGGCGAGTTCCGAAGCTTCATGGATGCTGGCGATGTGTCGCCCATTGCTGTGGCGAGTTCAAGTCGTATTTCAAACTTGAATAATGTTCCTACTTTCAACGAAATCTACAGCACCAACGACATCGTTTGGAACGTCATTCGTTTTGCCGTTGTTCCAAAAGGAACTCCTGCAGATAGAAAATCCTACCTCGCAGCTATCATCAGCACGGCAGTCAAAGATCCTGAGCTTATTCAAGACTTCGCCAAGCTCGGTGCATACTTTGATCCTATTTTGATTAAATCGACTGCCATCGCAAAAGATATTAACGATATGGCGATGCGTGAGCGTAATTTCTACATCTCTACAGGGCGCCTCAAGCAATGACCGATGCGTTAAAGCCTATTACGCCGTCTCGCCTGTCAGAACCTCTTGTTCTGGCAGGCAAGCGTATACGCAATCGCGTCGCGCATGCATCTATGACGACGCACATGGGCTATCAGTCTCGTGTGACTGACCGTCAGATTAGATATTACGAAAACCGCGCCAAAGGTGGTGCGGCGCTAATCGTGACAGAGCCTTTGCTCATGGCACCCCATCAAACAAACTCGGCGCGAATTCGAGTTTGGAATGATGACAATCTAGGTGGACTTAAACGGTGGGCAGATGCAGTAGAAAGTCAAGACTGCCGTTTGTTAGGCCAAATTCAAGACCCGGGTCGGGGGCATCATGATGCGGGTCGCAATTACAGCGCGCTAGCACCCTCAGCCCTACCTGATGATCTCAGTTGGACGATGCCACACGCACTCACCGTGGCTGAAATTAAACTGATGATTGCTGACTTCGCTTCATCTTCGGCTCGCTTAAAAGAGTGCGGATTCAGCGGTGTAGAACTGTCAGGCGCTCATGGTCACTTATTCAGTCAATTCATGTCACCCTGGTCGAATCGCAGATTAGACGAGTATGGGGGTGACTGGAATAATCGAACACGCTTTGTCAGAGAACTCATCTCGTCGATTCGTGACATGTGTGGCAGAAATTTTATTATTGGTCTGAAGTTACCTGGTGACGATGGTATACCTGGCAGCATTGGACCTGCCGAGGCGGCAATACTCACTTCTTTGCTCACGGCATCAAAAGAAGTCGACTACGTCTGTTGGGCGCAAGGTGCCCATGCCCGTTCACTCGAATCGCATGTACCCGATCGTTTCGGGCCACCGGTTACATACGCTGAACTCATTAGAAAATTAAAGTCTAGTGCAAACGGTGTGCCTGTCATGGCGTTGGGAAGAATTACTGACCCAGCCGAGGCAGAGGGGTTTTTAACCCGCGGCGATGCCGAGTTAATTGGCTTAGGCAGAACACTGCTGGCCGATCCCGCTTGGTACATGAAGGCGATGCAAGGTCGGACCAATGACATCCGTTACTGTATATCTTGCAATAACTGTTGGGACACGATCATCACACATGGCGAGCCTTTGGCATGTGTGAATAATCCTCGGGTCGCAGATGAAAAAGAAGTAGATTGGTGGCCTAAAAAAGACAATCGCTCACTTCGAGTCGTCGTAGTCGGCGCGGGTATCGCAGGCATGGAGGCTGCATGGGTTGCAGCGGCACGGGGTCACAAAGTGACTGTGTATGGTTCTGGCTCTGCGGCGGGCGGAAAAGCTCGCCTTCGCAGCCAATTACCAGGTGGTGACACCATCACAAGTATTTATGATTACCAACAGGTTTGTGCTCAGAAAGCCGGCGTTCGTATCGAGTTAGGCATCACTGCTTCTTTATCAAAAATTCTTGCGGACGAACCTGATACCGTTATTTTGGCAACAGGCGGCATGATGCATCGGCCTGAATGGCTTCCCGAGGAATACGTCGAAGCTGGCGTGGTCAAAGATTTGCAGCAAGCCATGGAAGATGTCGTTCGTCTTCAATCAAAACAACCTGGTACGGCTGTTGTGTATGACATGGATCATACGGAGGCGACCTATGCTGCCGTAGAATTGTTAGCGCAACGGTTTGAAAAGGTCGTTTTGGTTACGCCGCGAGCGCTCATCGCACAAGAAGAGTCAATTGTCACCAGACAAGGTATCTTGCGTAGGCTTTCCTTACTGCGTGTTGAAATGATTTGTCTTTCTGAACCATTACTAACAGAGCGTTTTGAAAACGGCGTTCTGGAATACGAGCATGTCTATACAAAAGACCGTCACTGTATCGAGAATATAGCGTTTCTTTCATACTCAACACCCAGAGCACCTAATGTAGATCTAGTTGAACCACTAAAAGAGCGAGGTGTAGAGCTTTTTCTAGTTGGCGACTGTCGGGTCAACCGTGGGTTAATGGGTGCCACAGCCGACGGACACAAGGCAGGACTTAATGTTGGAAAACTTTATCAATCAAATAGGAAGAAAATCATGACAAGCAATGTCTCACGTAATATCGATTCGTATACTGCACTCATCGCGATTAAGGCTGCACAAGAAAAAGCAGTTGAACTCAAATTAGATATGTCGATTGCAGTTTGCGATGCCGCCGGTCATCTCAAAGCATTTCTTCGTATGGACAGTGCATCACTTATTTCTTTACAAGTTGCTCAAGACAAAGCCCATACGGCTATATCAGCAGGTATGCCCACTCACAAATGGCACGAATACATCAAAAATGATGCACCCTTACTTCACGGCATTGTGCATACGCCTCGCTTAATTATATTTGGCGGTGGATATCCGATTATGGAAAACGGCCAAGTTATTGGCGGTATTGGCTTAAGTGGGGGTCATTACTCGCAAGATATGGAATGTGCCATAGCAGCTCTGAAAGCTATAGGCGCACCAGAGTAATTAAAACGGTACTTTAAAGTCACTGATTTTTAACGAAGTCAGTGACTTTTCATATTTTAAGTTAGATCGTTAAGTGCTGGTTGCATGTCACCAATGGTGAGTTAAGCATATTTTTTATCAAACTCCCAAACCGCTTCAAGGGCTTGACGACTCAATATGGGAGTTGAGCCACAAAAAATGCGCGTTTTTCTGATGGATTCATTGAATTTTCACTTTTTTAAACAATATAATTAATGTTGTAAATGATTGCCAATGCGCTGCAATGACACACCAATTAAAATAGCAACTGTTAATAAAACCAAAGCGACAGCAGCCATTAAACTCGTATCATTGAGTTCAATACCT
>JBDNHM010000425.1:0-4738 GCA_041688825.1 Burkholderiaceae bacterium
GCAGGCCCGACCGGGTAGCCGAGCATGACAGGCAATGAAGAAAATATAGCAGTGTCGCAAGCTCTACCTGCAATAATGACATCAGGCCTCATCTCGAGTGCACGTATGAATGCCTCTTGCCCCATTTGCCCAACTATGTTTGTTGCCCTATCAATTGCAGCATCATCAATGAGTGGAATTGGCCCAAGGGTATGAATACGACCTGCGTGCAACATTTCCTTTATTAAAGCGCGTGGAATGTCAGCATGAATGATTGCAAGTTTCATGTCTAGACGTTCGTTTCTAGCAATAGTTCGAATCAATTCAAGTGTTGTTTGAAGATGTGCTTCTGCTCCAGCTGTACCCGCTGTTCCTATAATTAATGGAATGTCTAAATTTCTTGCTGCTTTAAGAACAAGCGTTAAGTCTCTTATGGTTATTGCTTCTGAGGTAGCCATTTTTCCAGAACCCAAATAATAGGGACCCGGATCAACTGAACCCATGTCGCAGCCAATTAAATGAGGATTTCTTTTTAAGCCCTGCGCCAGCGCTTCGGCAGGTATTCCGTAACCAAGCTGTCCTGAGGCTGCAAGAATACGCAACTCATCTGTTGCGTGGGGTGGGTTAGCAAAAAGTCGATCAACTGCAGTCATAACGTTATATCCAGTAATGGATGGTGTTGTTGGGCGCCATACACGTCACTGTCACCTGGTGTACCTGCAACGAGTGGTCGGTCAATGACCACTTTTATAGCTCGGGCAGGGTGGTAATGTATGACCGACAGCGAGTTGGGCTCAACCTCGTAGCGTTCCGCTAAGGCCGATGCTTTTAGAGCATTACTGGAGCAAGCTAACGCGTAGCTTGTGGCATCAGGAAATAGGATATCGAGCGTTATCTGCAACGGACCAGCATTCTTACTGCGGATAACGGAAGCAACATCAATGAGGCGAACGATAAATTTCATCATTATGTTGGTCAATCCTTAGTTCAGGCTGGAGGCGAGTGAAATATTTATTAGGGGCATATTATTTGTTATGGGTTTGATGGGCTTAAAAATGAACTCTTCAGTCTCAAATTGATTTTTCAGCAACAAATATTTAAAAAACCATCTTTTAGTTAGATATAATGATATCATTATATTTATTAGATTAGTCTAAACAATGTAACTTTAATAACGCTGCCTTCGAAATCAAGCGCTCTATACAGAGCTGCATATAGTTTTATTAAGTTTCGTTGTAAATACAACCGCCATCTTTAGTAGCGCAACCATTTTGAAATCATAGATAAGGAAATCTAACAGCATGAATAGTCAGGAATTACGTAATGTAGATAAGAATCTTAATAGTTACCCATCAGGGTTAACAATAAAAGCAGGTCGCAACCATACTTTACGTAGCATGCTGAATTCTGATAGCTTTCTAATGGCGCCCGGCGCCTTTGACTGCCTAAGTGCCAGATTGGTTGAAAAAGCGGGCTTTAAGGCGGTTTATTTAACGGGCTCTGGAATGTCTATCTCAGCTCTCGGTGCCCCCGATGTTGGCCTGATGACCTTTACTGAAGTTTTAGATCGCGCTAAACGCATTGCTGATTTAGTCTCTATTCCTGTTGTTGTAGACGCCGACACTGGTTACGGCGGTCCGTTAAATATTGTGCGTACGGTTCGGG
This sequence comes from Burkholderiaceae bacterium, assembly GCA_041688825.1. Lineage (GTDB taxonomy): Bacteria > Pseudomonadota > Gammaproteobacteria > Burkholderiales > Burkholderiaceae_B > Algicoccus. The sequence continues at coordinate 1,645 of JBDNHM010000425.1, forward strand.
AATTTGAGAGATCGGGTGTGTCAGCGATTCAACTTGAAGATCAAGCATGGCCTAAAAAATGCGGTCACGAAGGGGGTCGGCAACTTGTACCGATCAGTGAGATGGTCGGTAGAATTAAGGCGGCTGTTGATGCCAGAATTGATCAAGACTTAATGATCATTGCGCGCACTGATGCACGAAGTGAAAATGGCATAAATGTTGCAATTGATAGGGCTCAAATGTATGAGCAAGCAGGGGCTGATGTGATCTTTGTAGAGTCACCGCAGAGTCAAGAAGAGCTTAAGCTCGTTGGCTCTTCTTTTAAGGTGCCACTGCTTGCCAATATGGTTGAAGGTGGGCGCACCCCAATTTTACCGGCTACGGTTTTGGCTCAGCTTGGGTTTTCAATGGCGATTTATCCCAATGCACTGACACGATTGTTTGCTAAAGCAGGCCTGCAGATGTTGGCACACCTGTCTGAACACGGTACCTCGGCAGGCTATTCAGACCATATGTTTGATCATCGCCAACTGTGGTCACTTTTTGAATATGAAAAATGGACTCAGACTGAAGATCGCCTGAAGAATGATGAGTAATTATATTTTTTTAGGGATGCCTAATAAGCATCTAATGATTAATAAAAAAAAGAGCATTTTTTAAAAGTATCAAGTTAGTTTTATAACAACACAAAAAAGTTTAAACAGGAGATTCAAATGGAATTTAAGAAAAAATTACTGGTTGGTATTGCAACAACAATGATTGGTTTTTCAGCTAGCGCTGCGACATGGACCGTTTATACTTTTGGCCCAGCTGAAACGTTGGGTAACGTACAAGGGCTTAAACGAATTTTAGAAGATGTCGAAAAATCAACAGATGGCGAGATGAAGTTTCGACTAAGGCTTGCAGGTTCTTTACCTATTCAGGCTACCAACATAACTCAGGCCGTAGGTAACGGAACAGTGCTATTTGCTGATGATGGGTTTCACTTAGGCAACGTCAAAATAGCGGGTGTTTTACGTTTACCCATGTTGCTTCGTACAGTTCAAGACTATCAAACAGCTTTTAATATAATGCGCCCTTACATTGATAAAGAATTCGAACGGCAAGGTGTGACTGTGCTTGGAAATTACCTGTTTCCACATCAAGTAGCGTTTTCTTCTAAGACGCTTACAAACTTAGACCAGTTTCAAGGTCAAAAGATGCGCGTATCTTCACCTGAACAAGCAGCCTTTGTAGAGTTAGTTAAGGGGGTGCCAGTCACACTGGGCGGGTCAGAAGTACCCTCTGCCTTACAAACATCAACCATTGATGGTGTATTTACTGCAAGCGCGGGTGGGGGAAAAATCTGGGGTAGTTTGCTTAATTATAATTATCGCTTGCCATTAAACTATTTCGATGGTTTTTATATTGTAAATAAAGAAGCTTTCGATAAACTTAGCCCAAATATTCAGAAAAAATTCCGTGACGCTGTTGAGCGTCTAGCACCAACCACGACTGCCCAGCTATATAAAGAAGAGCTTGAAGTGACAGCCAAACTAAAAGCTAATGGCATGGATATTGTTGAGCCGACTCCAGAAGATATTGCTCGCGCAACCAAGCTGGTTGAAGGTTACTGGCAACAATGGGCTCAACAAAACGGCCCCGATGCGGTTAAATTGCTTGCAGAGGTTCGAGCTGCAGTTGGTCGCTGATAACTAAGCACTATGTGTACGCGTGCGTACACATAGATTGCTGGCATTTATTTCAATTTAATAATGTGATTAATTGTTAAGTTTTATAAACAATTGTTAGCTGTTATTTATTGAATTTTTTTGGCGCTTCGCTATTTGCGTTTCAACGCTTAGCGTCTATTCGGAGTAACTATGCAAGAACAGTTAGACCATAATTCGGTTCAGCAAACCTCTAACATTGAAAGCGACAAAATTACTCAATCTTTGAGGATTGCGCCTACCGGTATTGAACGACTCACTTCTAAAGTAGTGCAATTGCAATGTGTGTTTTCAGAGATTGTTTTAGTTGTACTCACGGTATTAATAGCAGCTGAAGTTGTGTGTAGAAGTTTTTTTGGTTTTTCTTTACTAATCGTAGAAGAGATTGCAGGCTATCTGCTGTTGACACTGGTGTTTCTGGGCATGGGTATTGCAACATATGAAAATGCATTGTTTCGAGTTGAATTCATTATTAACGCACTTCCAGAAAACATCGCTGAATTTTTATTGATTATTTACCGATTGCTATGCCTAGCTTTTACGCTAATCTTATTTCAACAGATGTGTTTACTGGTAATCGACTCTTATAAAAAAGGGGTCTCTGCCGCAACGATTTTAGCTACGCCGCTTTTTATACCGCAACTAGCTCTGGTGATTGGTGCAGCAACCCTTTCACTGATTTTAGTTGCACAAATTGTGAATTCATTGAGGCTTATTAAGCGCAATTTACGATGATAAAAATTGTTAGGTATCAAAGCCCAAACTGATTTTACTTAACACCCTGCGTGTTTGCATGCAGAGATAATTTGAAAATGGTTTGAAAAGTTTTTTTGAATATGTTCCTGCATTGAAGTGTGTTTTAACTGATGTTTATAAAGGTAAATCATGAGCGAGATTAGCCAGTTTCTTTTAGTTATCGGGGTATTTCTTGTTCTGTTAATTGGTGGCTTATGGATACCGTTTGCAATTGCTATTAGTGCTTCTTTTTACGTTTATATTTCAATGGGTTGGGGTGGGTTTAATGGTTTTGGCTTGGCAACATGGGGTAGTCTTAATAGCTTCACGCTAACAGCTATTCCGCTTTTTATTCTTATGGCTGAAATCATGTTGCAGAGTGGCCTAAGTGAGAGAGTTTATCGTGGGTTATCACACCTTGTCAGAAAATTACCAGGCGGCCTTTTACAAACGAATATTGCAGGGTGTGCCGTATTTTCTGCAATTAGTGGGTCGTCAGTAGCTACGGCGGTAGCGATAGGTTCTGTGGCGATGCCACAGCTTGATCAACGAGGGTATTCAATTGGGCTCTCTGCTGGAACGCTTGCTGCAGGGGGTACGCTTGGAATTCTTATTCCACCCAGTATTGCTATGATTCTTTATGGCCCATTTACTGCAACATCTATTACTAA
>JBDNHM010000005.1:0-3581 GCA_041688825.1 Burkholderiaceae bacterium
CGATCGTTTTTTACGTAGAGCCACAAATCATCGACTTGAGCGGCTTGCACGGCAGACAGACCAGCCATCAGCGCAACACACATAAATAATATTATTTTTTTAGCTGACAATAAATGCGTCGCGAGAGGCTGCAAAGACATAGTTTTTATACCGAAAAAGGTTAAAATCAAAATTTACAATTTTAAAAATTTAGATGCATGAAAGTTTAAACGTTTAGAAAATTTAAATAAGAAATAGAAAATACGGTTAAGGCCGTTGAGCTTTGCTAAACAACTGGTAAAAATTATGGGTCGTCGCCTCTGCAACGGCTTCGAAACTGATGCCACGTAACTCAGCCACTTTTTCAGCAACATGACGCACCAAGGACGGGTCGTTACGCTTGCCCCTGAAGGGCGCGGGGGCTAAATAAGGTGAATCAGTTTCAATTAATAATCGTTCTAAAGGTACGGCCTGTGCCACGGCTTGTAAGTCTGTGGCATTTTTAAATGTCACTATGCCCGACAGTGAAATGTAGAAGCCTAACGTAATACTGGCCTCGGCCACCGCCAAAGACTCAGTAAAGCAATGCATGACCCCACCAAATTCGTCTGCACCCTCTTCCCGCATAATCTTTAACGTGTCTTCACTGGCAGAACGAGTATGAATAATGAGTGGCAGCTTTGCCAGACGCGCCGCACGAATGTGCACCCGAAAACGCTCACGTTGCCAGTCAAGATCACCTTGCAAGCGAAAGTAATCGAGCCCCGTTTCACCAATCGCCACAACTTTAGGGTGATGACTACGTTCTACCAAGTCTTCAACAGTGGGTTCAACCTCGTTTTCATAGTCAGGGTGAACACCCACCGACCCCCAAAGGTTGTCGTGTTGCTCAACAAACTGAATTAAATTGGGCCAAGCAGTTAGGTTCACACTGACACATAACGCACGTTTGACGTTATTTGTTTCCATGCGTTGCGTAATATTTTCAAAATCTTGTGCCAACTCAGTAAAGTCAACGTGGCAGTGTGAATCAACCAACTCAATCATAAAAAACACTCATTTAAATAACTCATAAAAAAACACTCATTAAAACGAATAACACTTAAACACACAACGCTTACAAAACATTTGATGTCCTCCTCGCCCTGAACGACGGGGTTTTACGCGCAAACTTGATAAAACATACATTGAAAACGTTTAAAAACTATTTAGAAAAAGCAGCCGCACAGAAACGATCAAGGCAATGATGCGCAAAAAGTTTTGCATTTAAAGGGTGGTGAGCCAAACGCATTTGATCAGTTAACCAGTGGGTAAAGTTTACCCACGCCGCAGCGGGAACAAAAGCACACAGGCGACCTAACAACTCATGTAACTGCGGAAAATACCGAATTGGTAACCCATTTGCCAACCAAGACAAATCAATCGCTACACGTTGCAGTGTATCTAACCATTGACTGGCTTGTAGTGTCGCTAATTCATCTGCTGTGCGGCCCACATCAGGCATCTGTTGGCGGCTAAGTTGCGTTAGAACGTTGACCAACCAGTCGGGGCAAGCTTTTCCACCCTGCTCTGCCAATTCTAGGGCTTTAATGGGCGCGCCCCCCGATAAGGCCAACCATGATTCAGGGTGATCAACCGACCGTTCTGTTAACCAAGCCAAACTTTGATGCTGAGTGGGCATGGGTAACGTGAGCTTTCGACAGCGCGAAACAATGGTTGGCAACAAGGCGTCGGGTGAATCAACCACCAGCAAAAAAACAGTATGAGGCGGTGGTTCTTCAAGTGCTTTGAGTAACGCATTACCTGCAATGACTTTAAGCGCCTCTGCAGGGTAAATCACCGCGACGCGTTCGCCACCGCGGTGGGTTGCACGGTTGTACCAAGGCTCAAGGGCCCGCACTTGATTAATACTGATTAAATCTGACTTCTTTTTGGAAGCCCCTGCAGCGGGTTCTTCAGCTGCGCCTATTGCATCGCTTGGGGACACTACCGCATCGTCAGCAAGACGATCGGCCTCACCCTCTTTGACGGCCATGGCATCAGGTCTGACGCGCATTAAATCAGGGTGATTGCCGTGTTGAAACCAACCACAAGCTAAACAATTTCCACACGCAAACCCCGTGGGTAATAAAGGTGCCTCGCAAAGCATGGCTGCTGCGGCTGCCACAGCAAAATGCCGTTTACCGATACCCGCTTGACCATTGATCAACCAAGCATGAGCAAACCGGTTGCGCGACTGAGTGCCTAACCACTCTTGAGCCACATTTGTTTGCCACGGCAAAAAGTCGGTATGAATCAACGTAAGGCCCCATTTTGCTGACCATTGTGCTGTATAAGCCCAAATAAATCAGTATTTAACACATCTCTGATTGATTCAATTGTTTGCGTACCATCAATCGTTTTAAAACGGTCGGGGTATTGTTTAACAAGGTCACGATAAGCATTTTGTGTACGCACAAAAAAAGCGAGTTCTTCTTGTTCAAACCGGTCTTGAATACGGGTGCGATTTAACCGCTCTTTGGCCACCGCAAGCGGCACGTCAAACAACCATGTTCTGTTGGGTTGTAAATTAGGGTGAACCCAATTCGCTAGGGCTGTGACTCGATCTTGACCCAACTGCCGACCGGCACCTTGATACGCTTGCGTGGCATCGGTGAAACGGTCACTTACAACCCATTTACCCGCAGCCAAGGCCGGTTCAATAAGGGTACGTACATGCTCAGCTCGCGCAGCAAACATTAAAAGCGTTTCAGTTTCAAGATGCATAGGGGTATTGAGCACCAAAGCTCGAATCGCTTCGCCTACTGCCGTACCGCCTGGCTCACGCGTGCAGACAACTGTTTTACCATGCGACTCAAGCCACTGCACGACCCAATCAACATGGGTGCTTTTACCCGCGCCATCAACGCCTTCGAAGGTTAAAAAGCGACCCCTTACAGTACTCATGGCTTTTTACCCAATATATAGATTGAAACGTTACGGTTGTGTTCTGCTAAATCTTTTGAAAAAGCACTGGTGCCATCACCTTTTGACACAAAATAATAAAACTTGTGATCTTCGGGGTGCAAGGCTGCTTCAAGCGATGCGCGACTGACTGCAGCAATAGGTGTTGGGGGCAAGCCATTACGCGTGTAGGTATTCCAAGCGGTATCGGTTTGAAGATCAATTTTACGAATTTTGCCTTGATACTTTTCACCCATACCGTAAATCACAGTTGGGTCGGTTTGTAATGGCATGCCGACCCGTAATCGGTTGATAAACACCCCAGCTATACGCGCTCTTTCAGCACCAAAGCCCGTTTCTTTTTCAACGATAGAAGCCAAAATAAGGGCTTCTTGGGGCGTTTTAAGGGGTAAATCAGCGGCACGATTTGCCCAAGCTTGGTTTAATATGCGCTGCTGGGCTGAAATGGCATTTTGTAAAATTTCTTTATCAGTCGCCCCGACCGGGAACACATACGTATCAGGAAATACCCAACCCTCAAGGTGATCTAAATTAACATTAAGCTTTTGAGCTAACTCAGTTTGGCTGGTCACTGCGCTTAAGGTCTGCTCAATATCGGGGTGCTCAACTAATGCCGCTCGAATTTGCATTAAATTCCA
>JBDNHM010000085.1:0-13962 GCA_041688825.1 Burkholderiaceae bacterium
AACTTTGGCCTTAAACTCAGAACTGTGAATCTGGCGCTTCTTAACTAAGCTCATTTTGTGTAACCCTTTTAACTTAGGCTGCAGCTTAAACTACTGTCTCAAACATTGGGTCCACTATAATATATTAAGGCTATTGATATTCGTAGTATAGTTTTTTGATTAGTGTCAGTACAGCGTTAGGCAGTATGATTTATTTCAATTGTTTCAATCTAGGTTCTTAGGCACGTCTGTTAAAGTGTTTGTAATGGTAACCTTAAACTCTACTCCGCTGCGTTTTTACAACTCGAGTGCTGCTCAGGCACTTCAATTGCTTAGCCAACTTAAAGCGCATCAGGTGCTTTCGAATACAGATTTCGCGTTGGTTCAAGCCAAAGGGTTGGCCACAATACTTTCGCATGCATTTCAGTTTTCAAAGTTTTGGCGTGGTCGGTTAATTGATGCGGGTTTTGATGAAAAATCACCACATAAATTTACGTTAACAAACTTGCCACCTCTTTCACGTGAAACGCTACGAACTCAATTTGAAGATTTGCGTGCAAGATGGTCAAACTGTGATGCCGATAAAATTTTTACAACTGCCTCTTCTGGTTCAACGGGTCAACCTGTTCGAGTCGAAAAATTCGGTGAACATTATCGTATGCTTGAAAATGCATTGGTATTGCTAGAGCTAGATTGGTTTGAACGCGACCCGGGTAAGACAATTGCCTTCTTAAGCCCACTTATTGAAGTTGATCAATTGTTTCCGACTTGGGGGGGTATTTACCAGTCTATGGGCTTTAACGGTCGCTACTTTAAGCGTAGCTTTGCCGGTCAAACTGTCGCATCGCACTTAGACTGGTTGTTAGAAATTAAGCCTAGTTACCTAAAATGTAGCCCTTATTTAGCCGCACAAATTGCGGTCTTAGCCATTGAAACAGGTAAGCAATGTTCAATTGATCAAATCATTTCTATGTCTGAATCTGTATCACCTCAACAGCGGCATCTTTGTCTACAAGCATTTGGTGCCAAAATTGTTGATCGTTACTCTAGCGAAGAAACGGGCATGATTGCTCTGCAATGCCCTCATCACGATCACCTGCACGTCACCAGTTCTGCGGTGTATGTAGAAATTGTTAATGAATTAGGGCACGCTTGTCAAAAAGGTGAGGTGGGCAGAGTGCTTGTCACCGTATTACAAAGCTTTGCGATGCCCATTATTCGCTATGACTTAGGTGATATGGCTGAGTGGGGGCGCGCGTGTGATGCAGCCCCCAATATGCCAGTTTTGGGTAAACTTTGGGGCAGGGTAAGAAATAAAGTTAACTTACCAGACGGCTCTAGTTTCCCAATGTCTTTTTTGGGCGATGATTTAGGTCATATTTCTAGCATTAGGGAATTTCGTTTGAAGCAGTATTTAGGTACAGAAATTGAGATCGAACTTGTGCTAACGGCACCACTTACTGATTTTCAGTTACAGCTTATTGCCGCAATAATGAAAAAGATTGGTTTGGGCGCGCTTGTTATTTACCTAAACTCAGTGCCTGAAATTTTGTGGGCTAAAGGCCGCAAACGCCATGAGTTTGAACAAGTTAACGAATATTGGCAAAACAGAGGTTCAACGCTTAAGCGATTGATTAACCTGAATCTTGTTGGTTAATTCGCCCTGGTTGCCCAATCGAGCACCGCTGCCTTCGATCTGCGATCATTCACTGTTCGTGCGGTTTTTGACGCACAGACTTTGACTATTAAACAATGGTAAGATTTACAATAATTTATCAAAAAGTGAGATCAAAAATGTTTAAAAAAAATACACCTGCTGTTTCATCTATTACAGATCTAGAACCTATTGTTTCAATGCACGAAAAAATAGATCAAAAAGTCAATGAAAAAATAGTGCCTAAAATTATTATTGACGGTAAAGAATATTTGATTGACGATCTTTCTGAAGCAGCAAAAAACCAGTTAGGTAGCTTGCGTGCAACAAATGCAGAAATTGCACGTCTAGAAGCGTTGCTTGCCATGCTTAAAACAGCATCTATGGCCTATGCACGCGCTGCTAAAGAAGAGCTAGATAAACAATAAATTTTTTTAAAAACGGGTGCTTCAAGCGCCTTTTTTAATACCGATTCCTTTAGAAAATAGGCATTCAATATTGAGTGATTTTTGGGCTCAAAATAGCGAATTGGTTCAATTTAATCGTTCTGAATAAAATCAAAATCGATTTTCTTTAATGAGTAGGTCTCTAAACGCCCGTTTGATATTTAAGGCGCTTATGAATAAGCAAATTTCTCGTTTTAATTTAGGCTATGTCCTAACAGAAGATCGGTTGCTGTTTGAAGCCGTAGAAGAAAGTGCCGTTAAAACTTTTTGGGTAACGCGGCGTGGCGCATTTGCGTGGGTAAAACTATTTGAGCAACAGCTTGGGCTTAAGAACCCTTTCACTGATGCAATGCGTCAAGCGGGTGTAGATGACACCAAAGAGTTGTCAATGATGAATGCTTTCGAGCGCGACATTGTTGCTAGCAGAAGCCCCCCAGCGCCTGGAAAATTAGAAAGCCCTGTGGTGGGTGAGGGTGGTGTGGTTGAAGTGATCGTTGGCGTGGTGAAGACTATTTCACTCACTACGTTAGCTGGGTTGCCTCAACGATATAAAATTATTATAGGTGATGTTGAAGACAATCGCTGGGGGTTTGAGGCAAACCGCGAAATGTTTCTCAAGCTACACGAAATGTTGGTTCAGCAGATCGAAAGGGCAGAATGGCTGGTTTAAAGTTTGATTGCTAATTATTGAAACCCATTTGTTTAAACAGTTTAGGTCGCAGGCCAAAATGCCAAAAGTTTAAGTAAGGCAATGTTCATTGATAATATAGAGTTTAACTGCTGAATATATCTTGATACTAAATGTTTAATAAAACCCAAAATGATCGCTTACTAATAGGTGCGATGTTAACGCTTTTGACTGTTAACTTAGTACTCTTGTTTTGGTACATTTTTTTCGGTTATCAAGTTCAGTTTCACTCAGATAGTGCAGCAAAAGTTTTGCTTGCTAGAGAAATTTATGACACAGGGGTTTTCTTCTCCCCTGATTGGAATTATGTCAACGATGACTTATGGGTGCTGTTTGGTCACTTATTTATTGTGCCCCTACTTTCTTTTATGCCCGCTGGTTTTACCGCACATGCGGTTTCGGGTGCTTTATTTGCGTGCTTGATTTTATATGGGGTATGGTTGGTTACTGGTTTAAGTAATCTACTTATATGGCGCAGGCTTCTAGTTGTTGCAGTGATTGCCGCGGGCATTTCTGAATATATGGCTGAAAATATTTTTGGTCAGGTAAGTTATGGTTCAGTCGTTTTTTTTTGCTGTTACCTTGTTTTTTTTGCATCGAAATACATTACAACCCAAGGGTGGCAGGGGTTTAAGTGGGTCTCATTTTTTGTAGGTTTTCTTGTTCTAACTTATTTGAGTAACCCTAGCAGAGCTACAGTAACTTATGGCTTGCCTATGCTGGGTGCGCTTGTCTGGTTAGTACTTTCAGCCCAAGTGCAAAATAGACGAAAGTACGGGGTGCTGATAGGGTTAAGCATTATTGGTGCATTGGTTGGCAGCGTGCTTCATAGCAATGTCATGATGGGTCTAAGCCATGTTCAGGGTGCTTCAAATGCGCGATGGTTACCTTTTGAACTTGTTTTAGGCAATATTTCATTAACGCTTAAAGGGCTGTTTGCTCTATTAGGTGGTTTACCCATTGCTGATGCTTCACTTTTTTCAAAGAACGGGTTATACAGTGGCATACGTTTTGTCGTAGCTTGCTTAACGCTCCTACTTATTCCCCTTTCAATAGTCAAAGCGGTTCAAAGTGCTTGCGCAAGCAAACAGCTGCTTGCACTTTTTTCGGCTTTTCTGTTTTCTTTTACTCTTTTTATACATTTAACTACCACCATACCCGATATGGTTGACCCTATCGGAAGTTCACGTTACTTGGTCCCTGGGTTGGTTTTGTGCATAATTGTGTTACTCATGTCGCCGTTGAAATGGGCGCGCCCCCCCATTTTGGTTTGCTCAGTATTTGTGGTTGCACTGGTATATATTTCTAGTGGTTTGATAACCTATCAAATAGCAAGCTTAACCACAGGGGTGCTGGCAAAGCCAAAGCAGCTCAATATTACTAAACGGCATTTTATTGAATTGTTAGAAAGTAATGGCCTTAAATACGGCTATGCAAGCTTTTGGAATGCTGGTGCTCTAACGGTTTTAAGTGACGAAAAAATAAAGATCAGGCAAATTTTAATTCATCAAGGCTTACCCGTTCCACACAGATGGCTTTCTTCTAATCGCTGGTTCCGACCATCTGCTTGGAATGGGGAAACATTTCTATTACTTCATGATAAAGAAGTAGATTTAGTCGATTGGACTAAAATGCAAAAGCTTGGTTTGGGTTACAAAAAAAAATTGATACTTGGTGAGTACAGTGTTTTTATTTTTGAGAAAAATATTGCACTTTATCTTCCAAACTGGGACACCCGTTATGAAAAACCCGCTATGTTTTTTGCAGATAAAAATGCATTTAGCCAAATAGGTCTTGTGATAGGTGAATACGAAAACGCAAGGTTCGTGGCAGAAAAGGGTGAAAGTGGCGCGCTCTATCATGGGCCCTACATTGATGTAGAGCCTGGTCGATATCGTGTAACCTTTGACGTACAAGCAGAGCGCAACGTTAACGGCGTTATTCGGTTAGATGTTGTCTCGGCACCAGATCAAAAGCAATTTGGTGAAAAAACCTTGAATGAAAGTGTTGAACCTCAAGTGATTGAATTTACGATAGATACAAAGCAAATAATGGAATTCAGGGTTTGGGCACTTGGCAACGAAAAAGTTGTTTTCAAGGGTGTTTCAATTGTTCGTTTGCCAATGTGAGTTTCTTTGGATAAGTAAATGCCCTACATATCAGTCGTTATTCCTGTTTATAAAGCTGAGGGTTGTATAGATGAACTTCACGCACGCCTTAAAGCATCTTTAGAGACCATTACACAAGATTATGAAATTGTGCTGGTTGAAGACTGTGGGGGTGACCGCTCTTGGCCTATGATCGTCAACTTAGCGCAACATGACAGCAGAGTGAAGGGCTTACAGTTTAGCCGTAACTTCGGCCAACACTATGGTATAACTGCTGGTCTAGATTACTGCGATGGTGATTGGGTCGTCGTAATGGATTGCGATCTGCAAGACCGCCCCGAAGAAATTCCGCGTCTGCATGCTAAAGCGCTAGAGGGTTATGAAGTGGTGTTGGCCCGCCGTGGCCAGCGAAATGACCCCGCTTGGAAGCGTTTCACATCATGGTTTTATTATAAAATTTTTAGTTACCTTGCAGACATAGATTACGACGGAGAAACTGGAAACTTTAGAATTGTCTCACGTAAAGTTGTGACGAGTTTTCGTGCAATGCGCGAGCGGTTACGTTTTTTTGGCGGTTTGATCTCATGGATGGGTTTCACTACCGCTACGATAGATGTGAAGCATGATCAGCGCTTCGCAGGGCAGACGAGTTATACATTGTCAAAACTTTTCAAGCTTGCAAGCGAAACGATTATTGCTTATTCCGACAAACCGCTACGCCTCTCGATACGTTTTGGTTTCACAATTTCATTACTGGCCTTCACCTATGGCGGCTACATTGTCTTTAGAGCGTTGTTTCATGGCACGCCAATTATGGGTTGGAGCAGCTTAATCGCTTCACTTTATTTTTTGGGTGGCATTATTATTAGTATATTGGGTGTTTTGGGTGTCTATCTAGGCAAGGCCTTTGATGAAACTAAACGACGGCCTTTGTACATCGTTGCCCATACAAGAAACTGCCAAACACTTAATGAACACTCGGTCAGCCATAACGGCGGTGCATGAAATGATTAAAGGGTCATAAATGTCTTTTTTGTCGCGTGAACAGTTAGAGTCAATGGGTTTTGGTTTGCTTGGTTTGAATGTGCTCATAAGCCATAAAGCAAGCATTTACAACCCAGATAAAATTGAAATTGGCGACAACTCTCGTATTGATGATTTTTGCGTTGTGTCAGGTAAAGTGACGATAGGTCGCAATGTGCATATTGCTGTATTTTGCAACGTTGCCGGTGGTGAAAAAGGTATTGTTATGGAAGATTTTTCTGGGTTGGCTTATGGCTGTCATGTCTTTGCACAAAGCGATGATTATTCTGGTCGCACACTTACTAACCCTACTATTCCAGACTGTTTTAAAGAAGAAACGAAAGCGGCTGTTCGAATTGGTCGGCACAGCATCGTTGGCGCATCTTCCGTTGTTTTGCCGGGGGTCACACTGGCAGAAGGAACGGCAGTTGGTGCCATGACCATGGTTAATAAAAGCACTCAACCTTGGTCAATTTATTTTGGCGTACCTGCAAAAAAGATTAAAGAGCGAAGACGCGACCTACTTGAACTTGAACAAATATATATTGCGGGTAACCAGGCATGTTAAAAATTCCGTTTAATAAACCATACATGACTGGAAAAGAATTGGGTTACATTGCCCAAGCCCATGCTGTAGGTCATCTTTCTGGTGATGGCATGTTCACAAAACGCTGCTCAGAGTGGTTAGAGCAACGTAAGGGCTGCAAAAAAGCTTTACTTACACACTCTTGCACGGCCGCACTTGAAATGGCAGCAATATTGGCAAACTTGGGGCCAGGTGATGAGGTTATTATGCCGTCTTACACGTTTGTGTCTTCGGCCAATGCCTTTGCCCTAAGAGGCGCTACGCCTGTATTTGTCGATATTAGACCCGATACGTTAAATATTGACGAAACGCTCATTGAGGCTGCCATCACTTCAAAAACCAAGGCTATTGTGCCGGTGCATTACGCGGGTGTAGCCTGCGAGATGGACGTCATCATGAATATAGCCCGTCGCCACCATCTTTTAGTAATTGAAGATGCTGCACAGGGCATAATGGCCACTTATAAAGATCAACCTTTGGGGTCAATTGGCCACATGGGTTGCCTGAGTTTTCATGAGACCAAGAACATTATGGCAGGAGAAGGCGGGGCCTTACTGGTCAACGACGTGCAACTTGTACAACGGGCTGAAATTATTCGTGAAAAAGGTACTAACCGAAGTCAATTTTTTCGTGGGCAGGTCGATAAGTATACATGGTGCGATTTAGGTTCTAGCTTTTTGCCTGGTGAGTTGATTACTGCCTTTTTGTGGGCACAAATGCAGGCTGCCGACGATATTACCCAAAAGCGCCACATATTATGGCAGCAATATCATCAGACCTTGGCACCATTCGAGCATGCTGGCCTTGTTCGTCGACCGATGGTGCCAAATCAGTGCCAGCACAATGCACACATGTATTTTTTACTGTTGCCTAATCTTGAAAAGCGAACGCACTTTATTGCAGCGCTGAGTGCTAAGGGTATTGGGTCTGTTTTTCATTATGTACCGCTTCATTCAGCGCCAGCAGGCAAACGATACGGTCGGGTTCATGGCGCGATGAGCAATACCGACGCACTTTCTGACCGTTTGGTTCGTTTGCCCATGTGGGTTGGGCTAGATGAAAACATTAACCAGGTCATCGACGTGATTGGTCACACACTGACAAGTGGTATGTTGCAATGAGTTTTTTGAAGATGGTATTGCCTTTTGCATTTTTACCCGGGCTATTATTTATTTCTTCATTTGCCAGCAGTCAAAGTTTAGACGATGCTATTCGCTCAGCAATGGTGCAATACCCAACTATTATTGCGGCTCAGGCTAGGTTGTTAGCCTCTCAATCAGACATAACTCGTGCGCAGAGCCAACATTACCCGCAGCTAAATTGGCGAGGCACGTCTAACAACTACAGTGGTGTTAACAATAATGGGGGTGCAATTGCCTCGGGTGTGTTCCCAGATAACACCTGGATACAATCACCCAATGTCACGCTCAACATCTGGGCGGGCGGCAAAATTCAAGCAGATGTTGACCAATCAACTGCTAACTCAACGGCGCGCTTTTACCAACAACGGTTGACGCGTGACGAGGTGGCGTTACTTGCGCTTGAAAGTTATTTAAGCTGGGCACGATCGCTTGAGTTGGTTAGTCTTGCGCGGTCAAATGTGTTATTTCATAAAAAAATACTTGATGATGTGAAAAAAATCACCCAACTTGACCAAGGTAGAATGATTGACCAAGATCAGGCAACGGTTCGGTTAGAAAATGCTTTGATTACACTTAAACAGCGTGAAACTGAGTGGGCGGTATCTGAACAACGTCTTGAACGCATGCTTCAGGGCCCGGTACCTGTTGAACCCACAGGCATCACTAATATTCGCGGTACGGTGCCAGTTTCTTCAGAAGCTGCGTTAGCGTATATTAATGATTTGCACCCAGCTATTGCAGTTCAGCACGCACGCATTGATGCTGCCCGTGCCACGCTTTCTTCGGCTCGTTCAGAATACTCGCCAACAGTTAATCTAAGCTACGGTAAACAAGTCACTCAAGGTACCGGTCAAGGTGACTACATTACTCAGCTGACAGTCAATGTGCCTATATTTACTGGGGGTTCAACTTACGGGGCAGTAGGCAGTGCAAGTAATTTGCTGTTAGCCGCACAGCAAGGCTTGGCTGAAACTCGATTATTATTGACTGAACGTCTATTAAGTATATGGCCTGAACTCAAAGCGTCTAGCTCGCGTAAAGCGCTTGCACTGCGTCAGTCTCAAACTGGCCAAGAAATTGTTAATGGGTTTGTATTACAGTTTCGTGTGGGGCGGCGCTCGCTATTAGATTTGCTCACTGTACAAAGTGAGTTGTTTGCTTACCAAACCAGAGCGGTCATTGCTACCTTTGACGAACACTTGGATAAAGGTCGGCTGCTTGCTGCAATAGGTCAGCTTGCAATGGCTTATCAAGGCAGTGATGAGCCAACATTAGCGATTCAATCTACAGTAACGTCAAGACAATCATCACAAGCCGAAATTTCATCATCAGGTACCGTTTATACAACAGCTTCAACATCAGAACCTTTTGGTTATAAGTCAAAGAGTAGCTCTTTGACTGTGGCGCCACAATAAAATTTACCGTTCTCTTAATGCCTCTCTTAATGTTTGGGCGGGGCGGAACAAGTATTCTAAAACGGTTTTGTGATCAGTCAAAATATCGACAGTGGCAACCATGCCAGGTTGCGGTGTAAGTTTCATGCCTTTGCGTTCAATTCCCGGGTTGACCATTTTAATTAAGATTTTATAAAACCCCGGTTCAATGTTGACAGGGTTTGGTGTAGCCCGTGCCCCCGATTTGCTCTCATCGGTAAGTGCGTCGGCGCTAATCAGTTCTAGTACACCTTCTAGGCCACCAAAATGACCAAAATCAAAGGCGCTCAGTTTGACCGTTGCGCGTTGACCCACCTTTAAATAAGCCACTTCAGTTGGGGGTACAAATGCCTCTACCAACAGTTCTTCGTTTATGGGTACGATTTCTAAAATAACTTGCCCCGCGCTGACAACTGCGCCAATCGTTGTGATCTTAATGTCTTTTATGACACCCTGCATAGGTGAGCGTATGACCGTTCTCTTGTAAACATCTTCATGTGTTCTAAGCATCTCGCTCGTTTGGGCTAGATCAGAATCAACGCGAACCAGTTCATTGTTGGCATTAGCAAAATAACGGGTTTGCAGTTCTGCAATTTGCCCTTCTACGCCGGCTTCTTGCCTTTGCAATCTAAGTAACTCAACTTCTGACACAACGCCTTGTCTGACCAATGGTGCAGTAAGTGCAATTTCACGTGATAAGGTTTTTAACGATTTTTTAAAGGCAACGATTTGTTCGTCTCTTGCATTTTTGCGCGCTGTGAATGCCTGTGACTCACGTTTGATTATTTCGGGGTGCTCTTCAAGCGAAGCAGGAAATGTTAAGGGCATATCGTAGGCTTCCGCACGAAGTCGTGCAGATTGCGCTGTAAGAAACAACCACTTTTCAAAAGCCTCACGATATATTGAACCGGCGCGAACATCATCAAGACGCAGTAAAACTTGGCCTTCAGCGACTTGTTGGCCTTCTTGAACTAACACTTCGCGCAAAATACCTGGCTCTAGACTCTGAACCACTTGACCACCGCTAGTGGTGATCACTTTTCCTTGCGCAACCGTGACCTCGTCTAAAGAAAAGACTGAGGCCCAGGCTAAAGCGATGAGAAAAACCCCAAGTGTGATCCAGACGATATAGCGATTAGACCGACGCTCATCTTGGTCGAGCGTTGAAACGCCATAATTTGATGCATACTTTTTAGGTTTTGATGGCTTACTCATGCTGCGGTCGACCCATTAGAAGAAGTGGGGTTGTTTGTAGTGGGGTTAGGTCGGTTAGGTGGGTTAGGTGAGTTAGGCGGGTTATTTGGGTTGTCAGGTTGCTGCGATGAGAGTTTTTTAGCCGCCTGCGCACCTTTAGATAGCTTTTGCAAAATTTCATCACGTGGGCCTTCAGTAACAATTTGCCCTTTTTGCATGACTGCAATTCGGTTTACCCAAACTAACAGTTGTGGCCGGTGTGTTGAAATGAGCAAGGTCTTACCTTTGAGCCATTCGCCAACAACCCTAATCACACGGGCTTCAGTGTCTTGGTCCATATTTGCGGTGGGTTCGTCCATAAAAACAAAAACGGGGTCGCGCAACATCATGCGGGCAATGGTCAACAACTGGCGTTGCCCACCCGATAGCCCACCACCTGCCTCAGTTAAAGGCATATCAAGACCACGAGGGTGAGCAGCAACCATTTTGTACATGTCGAGTTGTTTTAATACGTCTGTCACTTTTGCATCACTTATCCAGCTGTCAGAAAGTACAAGGTTTTCTCTTATTGACCCCATAAAGAGTTGGGCATCTTGCCCAACATATCCAATTTTTGAGCGCAGCTCTGTCGGGTCAATTTGTAAGACATCAAGGTCATTGATCAAGATACTTCCGCTTTTAGGCTTATACAGCCCGGCCATTATGCGCAGTAATGTACTTTTGCCACACCCGACGGGGCCCAGTAGGGCCATATGATCACCTGGTTCAAGGCTAAAAGAAATTTTGTTTATAACGGGTATGGCATGTTCACCGGGGTAGGCAAACTCGATATTATCGGCGCGCAGTGAGCCACTAAATGATTCAGGCGTGATGTAACGGTGGTCGTAATCGCGGTCTCTTGGGCGTTGCATCAACCCATCAAGCGTTTCAAGTGAAGTTTTGGCCTGTTGAAAACGCGTAGCTAACTGCATAATGCTACCCAGTGGCATAACCGCACGACCCGCTAAAATGTTGCAAGCGATTAGGGCACCCAAAGTGAGTGTGTTGGCATGTATTAAATAAACACCCATAACAATGACGCCGACTGAGCAGGCTTGTTGCAATGTAGTGGTTATACCCGTTACCAGTGCGGTACGGTGGCGAATTTCCATGTAAGATTCTGAGGTCGCAATGTTGGCATTTTCCCAACGCCGTTGTAGATAACCCTCGGCATTGTGAGCCTTCAACATTTCAAGGTTCATCATGGCTTCCATCAGCACGCTTTGCTTCTCACCTGCTTCACGCATATTGCGGCGCATAGCTTGCATGAGTGGGCGCTGAATTGTGAAGCTGAGTATCAATAAGACTGGAATGATCGCGATGGGTATCCAAACAATAGGCCCGCCAATCATCCAAATGATGGCTAAAAACATGATGATAAATGGCAGATCTGCAATGGCTACAAATAAAGAAGACGAGAAAAAGTCTCGCAGTGCTTCAAAGTCGCGCATAGTACTAGCAAAAATACCAATAGACTGTGGGCGATGCTCTAAACGAACCGCCATAATTTCTCGTAACAAGGTTGCGTTAATAGCTAAGTCAGCTTTTTTGCCCCCTTGATCAACTAGCCTTGCTTTAATAAGCCTCATGGCAAACTCTAGCAACATGGCCAAAGCCACGCCGATCGTCAGCGTCCATAACGAAATATAAGCCTGAGCCGGTATGATGCGGTTAAAGACGTTCATTGTAAAAAATACGGTTGCAAGCGTGAGCAAGTTTGCAACAACAGTTGCCACCATGGCGTCGTAATAATAATGACGAAATCGCCACATGGTGTCCCAAAACCAGCTGAAGGCAGCATTTTTGAAGCTAATGAGTTGTTGAGCACCCTTTTTTGGGGGTGGTTTAATAACAAGTAGTTCACCAAGGGCGAGTTCATCTAGTTCTTCGGTGCTTAACTGTTGGTCAGCCATACCTGTTTCTGCAAATAGCACCGTTGCAATATTGTCTTTAATTGAGCGCAAAACAGCAACTCGGCCGTCAACAAGTGGCACGATAACGGGCAAGGCATAATTGGGCATACTAGAGGGTAGATTTCTAGACCAAGCAGCCAACATATGATGGCGTCGCATCACTTCAGGCACCGACTGTGGTGGAATACGACCCTCGTCATCTAATGCAAAGCCAGACTTTAGCGCTGCAAGGTGAATCGGTTGGCCAAACAAATTAGTAATTAGCGCAATGCACATTAAAAGTGCATCGTCATTGGGTTTTGACATATCTTCTTGCATGTTGATTGATGTTTGCTGAGCGAAATGTAGGTTTACTCGCTAGCGATGTACCTTATTTAGCGGTTAGTTTGGTCTGGGGCGCTTGGTAAGCGAGCGCAAGCTTGCCCATCGCTGCAAGTACCCTAGCGTGAGCGGTAAGCTCGTCGAAAGTGGCAACAATTGCGTTGGTTTGGTAGCTATATAGATCAGCTTGAACAGTTAATAAATCAAGTAAAGATCTACGCCCAACACGGAACTGTTGCTCGTAACCAGCTACCAGTTTAGAGCCTGTTTTGACTTGACTTACCCCGAGTCTTTTTCTTTCTTGTGCTGAAAGCAATTCAGGCCATACGCTTAGTAAGCGCTCTCGCACTGTTAGGCGGGCCTCACTTAAACCCTGCTCAACAGCAATTAATTCGTTTTTTGCGCTGCCAACGGCACCGTAGGTTTGCCCACCGTTAAAAATAGGTACATTAACAACAGCTTGTGTTAAGTAATCACCTTGACCGCTGCCTTGTGTCACTTGTTTACCGTAACTTAAGTTTACCGTCGGTGAATAACCAGATTGGGCAAA
This sequence comes from Burkholderiaceae bacterium, assembly GCA_041688825.1. Taxonomy (GTDB): domain Bacteria; phylum Pseudomonadota; class Gammaproteobacteria; order Burkholderiales; family Burkholderiaceae_B; genus Algicoccus. The sequence continues at coordinate 13,077 of JBDNHM010000085.1, forward strand.
ACGAACCCCGGCTTGAGCTGCGTTGATCTGCGACAGTTGTAAGGCAATTTGTGGGTGTGTATCATTAATTGATAGCAATGCTTCATCAGTTGTGGAGGGTAGTTTGCCAGCTAGTTTGGTAAACCCTGTGGGCGCTTTTGGCATTGAACCTAGTAGCATGCGTTGCAGACGTTGTGCTGAAACGGCCAGTTCTGTTTCACGCTGCTGCAAAGACAACACTGCATTTTCAAAGCGTACTTCAGCCTGGTCTTGATCTATTCGCCTGCCCTGATCAACTAATGTAATTTTTCTAACGTCATTTAATATGCGGCGGTGAGCCTCAACATTTTCACGTGCCAAAGCGACTAATTGAATATTTCGTGCCCAATTTAAGTATCCCTCTATTGCAAGCAGCGCAACTTCATCACGCGTGATAAGTTGCTGGTTGCTACGTGCAGTAGAAATAGATTGTGTGCGCTCTACTTCTGATTGAATACGCCAACCAGACCATACGTTTAGTGAGGCGTTGGGTGATTGGATCCAGGTGTCGTTGGGAAAAAGACCGTCAGCGGCTTGTGGGCCATCACGGGTGGTCGTGCCGCTGTAGTTACTAGAGGTACCCTGCCAACTGAGCTGAGGGTAATGTTGGCTTTGCGCCCGAATAATGTCAGATTTAGAGGCGTCAAACTGTGCTTGCGCGGCTAATATGGTGGGGTATTGTTCTAACGCGATATGAACCGCTTCGGGCAAGCTTTGGCTGTGCGCAAAATATACGGGCAAGCTCAAAAAGACCACTATTAAGGGTTTTATAAAAAACGTAGAATTAAAATGGCCATTCAGCATGCAAATTCCGAATATATATTGTTATATAGTACAACAACACCAGTTTTTAGTAATAGCTATCAAT
>JBDNHM010000426.1:0-1712 GCA_041688825.1 Burkholderiaceae bacterium
CAACGGATGCCACCTGTGCAAAACATGGCCACTTTAGTTTTTTTTGCAGCTTCACCTTGCAGGTTGTCTTGTGCATCAAGCCAAGCGGGCAGCTGCACAAAGTTTTTGATATTGGGGTTGATCGCGCCTTTGAAGGTGCCAACGGCCACTTCGTAATCGTTTCGGGTGTCAATCACCACCACGTCAGGGTCTGCCAGCAAAGCGTTCCAATCAACGGGTTTGACGTATTGACCGACAGTCTTGTTTGGGTCGAGCTCGGGCACACGCAGGGTAACGATTTCTTTCTTGAGCTTGACCTTCATGCGGCTGAATGGGGGCTTGTCGCACCATGATTCTTTGTGTGGCAATTTTGAGAAACGGGGGTCGGCGCGTAAAAATGCCAGCACCTTCCGCACGCCTTCCTCGGGACCAGCAATGGTGCCGTTGATGCCTTCTTTCGCAAGCAACAAAGTGCCCTTGACGTCGTGTTGATCACAAAAGGCTTGAAGGGGCGCTTTGAGCTCAACAAAATCGGGCAAGTCTACAAATTTGTAAAGCGCGGCGGTGAAGTAGGGGAGGTGATTGGACATGGCGTGGTTTAGTTACTATTTCGCTCTAATTTAAGCAGATTTACTCACATTATGCGCTAATGTGCTCACGGTCATTTCCATTCCTCATGCTAGTAATACGGCGGGCCTCGTCGCGAGGTGTTCAAACCAAAACAACCAATCGTGCATCTAACTTTCCTGCAGTGCATGCCGAATGTGTTGTATTTCAAAGTGATTTCTCCTGAACTGAATTACCCTGAACTTTGTTGGGCACTGCCATACTATGGGTTTGAAGCCTGCTCTTACGCGTTCAAAAGGCATCATTTGAAGTTTACCCAAGAGAATAAGAATCGTGTAAATTGCCCCCCATGACTTCTTTTCGACCCTTGTCAATCATGCGCTTTGTGTACAGCCACTATTTTGTGAGTGCACTAAGATTAAGTTTCGGCGTGGTGTGCGTATTTGTTATCGGTTATTTTTTGACTGACAGCATCACTTCCTCTGTAGCCACAATCGGCGCGGCTTATGTCTCGTTAATCGACCGGCCCGCACCCATTTTGCCTCGTGTCAAAGAAATGCTTGCTGGTGCTTTGCTTGGCGCTATTGCTGTAGGGGTTACCGGCCTAGCCCTCAACCATGCGTTGGCATTGTTACTTGTGATGACGGTCATGGCGTTTTTCTTTTCTATGTTGGTGGTTTATGGTGTCAGGGGTGCCACCATTGGTCTGGCCTGCATGACGCTTGCCATCATTACCTTGCCGGCAGGTCTTACACCTAGCGAGGTGATGCACTACAGCCTTGTCTCTCTTGCCGGTGCCATGGCTTATATTGTTTATAGCATCGTGTCAGACCCTCGTGTTTTGCTATCTATCTTCGGTTTGACATTGGAATTGTTTTGAACCCACACGTAACCTCTACTAAAAATAACAACGCATGAGTATTCTTTCTAGCTTACAAGACCCAATACTGCCCATTTTTATGGTGATGCTGGTGGGTTATTTCATGAGACGCATCAATTTTTTTGATGTTCCAAGCGCGCAGGGCCTTAACAAGTTTGTTTTTTATATGGCCATGCCGGCCCTGATTTTTGAATTGATTCGAAAGATTCCACTACATCTTCTTGATTGGCCGACGGTCAATGCTTATCTCTTAAGTGAGTTTTTGGTTTATGGCGGTGTTGCCCTC
>JBDNHM010000086.1:0-2017 GCA_041688825.1 Burkholderiaceae bacterium
AATGCAGCTGCAGCGGTCATAAACAAGGCACCAAATACTTTGTTCATCGCTCTAAGATGCGAACCTGTTTTAAGCGTTGACAGTATTTTGGCGGCTAAAGCGGTGTAGCCCAACATGACAATAAATTCTGAAGTGCATAGTGTGGCGCCAATAATTAAATATTGGTGCAAAAGAGGTTCATTTAAATTTAGGAATTGTGGCATGATTGCCACCATAAAAATGGTGCCTTTGGGGTTAAGCGCGTTGATTGCCCACCCACGGAAAATCATTTTTGATACGGGTATATTTATTTTTGTTGCACCAGGTAACCCCCAAGATTCTTTTGGGCTGCGCCATTGTTGAACGCCTAGCCATGCTAAGTAGGCGACGCCGACCCACTTAACCACTAAAAATGCAGTATTTGATGTGGCAACCAGTGCACCCAAACCAATGGCAACCAACGTTAGTTGGGTCACAATGCCTAAAATAAAACCAAATGTTTGTGGGTAACTCTGTTTAAAGCCAAAATTTAAGCCTGCGTTCATCGCCGCAACTGCGGCCGCACCAGGCGATAGGCTAATTGCAAACGAAGCGAACAAAAAGGTTACCCATGTGGCAGTTGTCATATCTTTTTGAATGGCCCGTAAAATAAGCTTAATTTATTTTTTTATAGAATCATTATATGACTCAACCTACCGTTCACGTTTTAGCCACTGGCGGCACCATTGCAGGGGTATCTGCCTCTTCCACTACAAGAGAGTATGTCGCAGGGTCAGCATCAATTAAAAGTATTCTTGATGGTGTGCCAGAGATGTTAACAATGGCTCAGATCACATCAGAGCAAGTTTTTAATATCGACAGTGTTGATATGACCGAACACCGTTGGTTGATATTATTCAAAGCCGTTCAACAGGCCTTGGCTCGCACAGATGTAAGCGGTGTGGTCATCACCCACGGCACTGATACCCTAGAAGAAACGGCCTTTTTTTTAGATTTGTTGCATGCTTCACCCAAGCCTATTGTCTTGGTGGGTTCAATGCGCTCTGCATCGGCCTTGAGTGCAGACGGGCCCATGAATCTGTATAACGCCATTGCATTAACTCAAGAGGCTTCTGCTGTGGGGCAGGGCGTATTAGTCGTGATGAATGATCAAATATATAGCGCGAGACAAGTGACCAAGTTTTGTACATCGGGGCTTGATGCTTTTACTGCAAAAGATGGTGCACCACTGGGTCGAATATCGTTTGGGCAAGTTCGTTGGCGTGATGCGCAGGGTAGCGCCACACAACGTATTTTTTCAGGTTTAGCTTTGAACGAAGGTGATGTGCTACCCGAGGTGGCTTTGCAGTTTTGCCATGTTGGTTTTAATGCGGCGTGGCTAAGTGCCATGCTTGAACATGACACACCAAAAGGTTTAGTTTTAGCTGGCCTAGGGGCAGGTAATTTGCCCGAAACGCTAAGTGAAATATTAAATAAAGCCAAACAAAAAGGGGTGGTGGTGGTGCGTAGCACCCGTTTGCCAAGTGGTGCAGTCACCCCCAACTATAACCATTTAGATAGCGAATACGGTCTGATACAAAGTGGCTACCTAAGCGCCGTTAAATCGCGTATTTTGTTGATGTTAGCTTTGCTGCAAACGCATGATCATTTGGCACTACAAACCTTGTTTGATCAACAAGGGGTTTAGTTGTTCGTAGTAAGTGTAGTGGTAACCATATGCGTGTAGAGCAAATAACTGTTGATGAAAAAAATCATAAAGTTGAATGCACTTCAGCAATATCATTCCAAACATCTTGCTCAACTAATAAATTGTTAACCACTTTAAAGCGATCAATAAATCGAATGCCTGCAAAGTCAGTGCCATCTGGCCATCTGCCTTGCAGGGTACCGTGGCAATACACAACGGTGCAATCGCGCTGCCACGATTGTTCTATGCTTTCAATAAACTTGCTCACGTTTTGGTAACGTTTTTGGCCCCATTGCACTAACTCTTCAAGCTGATGAAACACGGCATTACCTGGGAATCGCATGACAAAAT
>JBDNHM010000427.1:0-1304 GCA_041688825.1 Burkholderiaceae bacterium
AGGGGCATGGTGGCTGAAGGTGGAAAAATCATTACACGGGGGCGGCGTATTGGGGCACCAGCCGAACAACAAGAAGGCATCCTGCGACAACTCTTATCGATGCCATTAAAAAACATAACCCGCCCCCGCGTAGAAGCATGGTTTAACAGTGAGTTAACAAACCGCCCACGTCGGGCAACATTGGCCCTAACCGTATTAGGTGCGTTTTTTAATTGGTGTAAGACGCATGAACAATATTCTGCTGAGGTTGACGGCAACCCATGCCAAGACTTAAAAAAACGATTACAGGCACCCACTGAAAAAACAGATGTACTTCAGCGTGAACAATTGGCGCTATGGTTCATGTACGTACGTCAAATCGGCAACCCAACCACGTCGGCATTTTTACAGTGCCTATTACTGACAGGTGCGCGACGCAACGAACTGGCTACCCTTAAATGGGCTGATGTTGATTTTGAATGGGCCACCCTACACCTTCACGACAAGGTAGACGTGCAAGGCCGTACCATACCGGCGCCACCCTACGTTTTAAGCCTGCTAGCCGATTTAAAAAGACGAGCCACTGTTAAGGTGGTGGGTATTAAAGGCGCCCCCGTAGCGCCCGCTAAACCGTCACAATGGGTATTCGCAAGTGAATTTTCTGCGAGTGGGTATCTAGCAGAACCAAGGCACCCGCACAATCAGGCAGTGAGTGCGGCAGGTTTACCCCCTATGACGATTCACGGCCTGCGACGGAGTTTTAAAACCCTGAGTGAATGGCTGGAGTGCCCCGTGGGTGCTGTCGCACAAATCATGGGCCACAAACCCAGTGCCACTGCTGAACGGCATTACACCCGCCGAGAAGTCGGGCTGCTGAGAATTTGGCATAACAAAATTGAACAATTCATTTTGACTGAAGCCGGTATTGAGCAGCCCATGGCTAATGTAGGCACAAGCTCCTTGCGTGCCATGGGTGGTGCAGCCACTATTGACGGTACCAAATAATTTGTATTCATGATGTGATGATTTAAGCCGCGCCTAGTTTGGCCAAACGAAAACCGGGCACCTTCACCCGGCCCGGCGCGGCACCTAACATTGAAGGCAGCACACGAAGGAGTGCAAGCAATGATTGAACCGATGAATGACCCAGATTTAAGCAATAGACCTTTTAGCTATTACCATTTAAGTGGAAAAAAATTCTTGAAATGGGTTGAGTCTAAAGATTATGAATTGCCACCGACAAACCCACCATTATCAAATGAAGTGCAATTCCAAGTTGAATGGTTTTTGGCTGAAATGATGCGCTCAATAAGTAAAAACCTTAC
>JBDNHM010000428.1:0-1236 GCA_041688825.1 Burkholderiaceae bacterium
ATTTTTATGTGAAGTCCAGTTAATTCGTGTTGGAGTGAAAGGGTTGATATAGCGAATGGTATTGAATGATCAAAACATAACAGTTTGCATAATCAATGAGTTCGCATTACTTCTTTTATGTAAACCTTCACATAACAAAAACAACCCCTTATTTTGCGGGCAACCCAAAACGGTACCCTAACGAAGCGCCTAATATATTCGTTTGAAACGGGCCGTCTAAAGCTTGCATGCGACCGCCTGTGACGCTAAACGATAAGTTTTCTGTAAAGTTGTAACCCACACCTGCGTTAACTTGCCACACCACACCGTTGCCAGTGTTCATTGTGCCGCCCACGGATGCACCCATTAAAGCCTCGGCCTTTGCAAACCAATTGCCTGCAATCGGTTGATACCAACCGGGGCCTAATAAACCGGTGAACTCTGATGTTGCGGTGACTGCATTGGTCGATTGTGAATTTCCCGTATAGGCTGCTAAACCTTGACCGGTTAAGTAGAAGTTTTTATTCACAAAATAGTCGATGGCTAGGCCTAAATTATTGACTGAGGCTAGGTCGTCATCGTTACGCCACCTATCATCGGCTTTAAAGTAAGTTTGGTTCATCACCCTTAACTGCAATGGGGCCACTTGGTAGCCTGCCAACATGTTTTGTGAAGATGTTGTGCGGTTAACTTTCGGGGTATTGAGTGCGTAGGTGAAATTCACACCGTAGGTGAACGCTTTGAAGTTGCCAGTGGTGGCTTTCAGGCCCCCTGCACCTATTTCAATAGCCCAGTGGTCTGTTAGCATTTGCTGAATGGCCAAGCCACCCCCCACCAACAGCCCACCACCTGTGTCAACCGCGCCACTACCGGTACCACCTGGGCCTGCTAGGCCGTAAATTTTTAAGCCAGTCGATGACCCCAGAGGAAAGCGGTAGCCGACGCCACCTAAAATCTGGGTATAACCCGAAGTGCTACCCGTATATGAGCCATCTACCTCGATGCTTAAAAACCAACGTTGGTCTAAATAACTTGTCCAACGCACGCCTGCGACGTCAAAGCTACTTTGGCTTGCGCCATTGCTGTTGGTAACGGAGCTGGGCACTTGGTTGTGCGACCAACCGACTGAGAACTCTTGGCGAAGAGAAGAAGCATTTGAAAGAGAGGTTTGGCTTGCAAAGTTCTGTGAATTCGCTAGACTCTCTGAGCTTGACGCGCCCGCTGTGCCTGACGAACGCGCAGCATTCGACATACCCG
>JBDNHM010000429.1:0-1153 GCA_041688825.1 Burkholderiaceae bacterium
CGCTGTCGTGCGCATCGCGATTCATGGCTTGTAATAATGCTGCGCTTTGAAGCGCGATGCTTTCTAGCGCTGCGCGCGCAACATGGCCCATCGTGGTGCCACGACTTAAACCCACCAAACTGCCTTGGGCATTCGGTTTCCAGTAGGGGGCGCCTAGCCCCGTAAAGGCAGGCACCAGCACGACGCCACCTGAATCGGGTACGGTTTCTGCGAGTGCTTCAACTTGCGAGCTTGACTTGATGGCTTTGAGGCCGTCGCGTAACCACTGTACTACTGCCCCCCCCATGAATACACTGCCTTCTAAGGCATATGAAGGTTCATCACCCCATTGCGCAAGTCGTGTGGTGAGTAAACCATTGGCACTGGGCACGCCTTTGTTGCCCGTGTGGCTCAACATAAAACAACCTGTGCCATAGGTGTTTTTGGCATGCCCAGCCTCAAAACAGGTTTGCCCAAACATGGCTGATTGTTGGTCACCGGCGACACCACCAATGGGCCATCGATGACCCAATAAACGCTCATCAATAAACCCAAAATTAGCGCTTGAAGGCTGTACCTCTGGCAACATGCTGGCGGGAATGTTAAGCACATTAAGTATGTCAGCGTCCCATTTATTGGTGTGAATATTCCAAAGCATGGTGCGAGAGGCGTTGCTAACATCAGTCACAAAACGCTTGCCATGCGTCAGCTTCCAAATCAGCCAAGTATCAACTGTGCCAAACATCAGCTCACCGCGCTCAGCCATGGCTTGTGCATCAGGTACCGTGTCAAGAATCCAGCGTAGTTTGGTGGCTGAAAAATAGGCATCTAGCCGCAAGCCAGTTTTGTCGCGTACGCTTTGTTCAAGCCCTCTGTCGCGCAGGTCTTGGCAAATTGATTCAGTGCGACGGTCTTGCCAAACAATGGCGTTATAAATAGGTTTGCCGGTTTTGCGATGCCACACCACGGTGGTTTCACGTTGGTTGGTGATGCCTACACCCACAATGTCTTTGGCTTCGTTTGGGTGGTCACGCACCAGTTTTTTTAATACGGCAAGCTGACTTTTCCAGATGACCATGGGGTCGTGTTCAACCCAGCCTGGGTTGGGGTAAATTTGTTTAAATTCCTTTTGCACCTGCGCCACAATATCGCCATTTGGGTGAAACAAAATGGC
>JBDNHM010000430.1:0-1266 GCA_041688825.1 Burkholderiaceae bacterium
CGAATTGTTTGGGGAAGCTTTGACGCGATAGCGGCCAGAGCCGTGTACCCGAACCGCCACACAAAATAATAGGCGTGATGTTGGGGGCGGTGGCGTTGTTGGCGGTTTGGGTTGTTTGGGTCATGTCTTAAGCGGTTTGTTGAATCGTATTTGGGTCGAAAAATCTAGTATTTAATTGAGCATCGAGCGTGGTCTCAAATATCTAGTCAAGTTTAGATCGCAAATGGTAATTAAATACCCAATGCCGAATACTTAAGTATATTGTCAAAAGTATAAATTTTTATATTTAATAACTTTCAGGTAAAAACAAATGATTTTAGTGACTGGCGGGGCGGGTTACATTGGCTCACATACCTGTGTGGCGCTTGCGGCGGCGGGGCACGAATTGATGGTGCTCGACAACTTTAGTAATGCTAAGCGGTCCGTCATAGATCGGCTTGAAAAGTTAATCGGTAAGCCTATTGCGTGTCACGAGGGTGATGTGGCTGATATTGAGTTGGTGAAGCGTTTACTCAAAACGCATAAGGTGTCGCCTGTGGTGCACTTTGCCGCTTATAAGGCGGTGGGTGAATCGGTTGAGCAACCGCTTCGTTATTACCAAAACAACGTTGCGGGTACCTTAGCTTTGTTGCAAGCGATGCGTGAATCTGATGTGGGTACGCTGGTTTTTTCGTCATCGGCCACGGTTTACGGTAACCCAACGTCAGTGCCTATTTTAGAAAACGCTCCATTGTCGGCAACCAACCCGTACGGTTGGACCAAGCTCATGATTGAGCAGGTATTGTCTGATGTGGTTGCCAGCGAGCCAGACTTTTGGCGTGTGGCGCGTTTGCGATACTTTAACCCTGTGGGGTCTCATGTCAGTGGCCTGATCGGCGAAGACCCACAAGGCATTCCAAATAATTTATTGCCTTTTGTGGCGCAGGTTGCAGCAGGGGTTAGGCCTTATTTAAATGTTTGGGGAAACGACTACCCAACACCTGATGGTACAGGCGTGCGCGACTATATTCACGTGATGGATTTAGCCGAAGGCCATGTCGCGGCTTTAGATTACTTGAAATTGAATCAAGGTTTGTTAACAGTGAACTTGGGTACAGGCCGCGGCACATCGGTACTTGAAATGATTCATGCTTTTGAGCAGGCCAGTGCACAACCTGTGCCTTTTCAAATTGGGCCCCGTCGCCCAGGTGATATTGCCGAGTGCTGGGCAGACCCTGGTTTGGCCCAACGTTTGCTGGGCTGGCGTGCCACCCGTTCGTTAGACCA
>JBDNHM010000431.1:0-1260 GCA_041688825.1 Burkholderiaceae bacterium
ATTGCTTCATAATGTCTTTAAAACTGTCTGAACAATATTGCGAACCACGGTCAGTATGAATGATGACCCCGCTTGGCTTGCCTCTGTTAATAAAGGCTGCGTTTAAGGCATCGTTGACTAATACTTGATCAATTCTTGCGCTGGTTTGCCAACCCACCACTTGCCGGTTAAACAGGTCAATCATTGTTGCCAAATACAACCAACCGTCTGTGGTCTGACTGTAGGTGATATCACCCACCCACGCCACATTGGGTTTGCTGACAGTGAAGTTCCTGTTTAGCAGGTTAGGGGCAACAGAGTAACGGTGGTTTGAGTCAGTGGTATGCCTGAACTTTCGCTTGTGACGACAGCGCAGGCCTTGTTTCTTTAACGATCGGCCCACCGTTCGCTCACTAGCTGTAAAGCCTTCAGCCCTGATGTCAGCCGTTAAACTTGGGGCACCAGCTCGCTTTTTATGACGATTAAATGCTTGTTTAACCTGGTCATCAAGCTGACAGACGACTTGCCCACGCCTGCGCCAGCTATAAAACCCACTGCGACTGACCTGCAAGCCTTCACACAACGCCGCAATACGGTACTGATCAATATGCTGAACCATGAACGTGTACCTCATCGACTTGGATTGTTGACAAAGTACACGTGCGCCTTTTTTATGATTTCATTGACCTCGCGCAAATGGGCATTTTCTTTCTCAAGGTCTTTGATGCGCTGTTGCTCGGCAGTTAAGGTGCGGCTAGCACCCTGCACCCCCTGATTTCGGGCATGACGCAACCATCTTAAAAGGGTTGAATGACCCACACCCAAGTCAGCAGCCAACTGCTTGCTAGGAATCTCAGGGTGAGCTAATGCATAGTCAATGCATTCTTGTTTTTTCTCAGAACTGATAATGTTTATTGGCATGCCCATATCCTAAAGTAAGAAGATTACCTTAGAGCACAGTTTTGTCTACTTTTTTGACTAGGTCCAGGCTTTAGCGGGCAGTGGTTGCAAGTGATCACGATCCAGTAGCTCAAAGGCTTGTCGGCGTGAGCCGGGTAGTTTTTTAAAGGGACGATTGTTCAGCGTGGGCAACAGCTGCGAGATGGCTGCATCCACCTCATTGATTGAGAAGAACCGATGGTGTCTCAAGCGTGCCAGAATCCAACGCTCAACGACTTGAACGGCAGACTCAACTTTGGCCTTATCTTGGGGCTTTCTAGGTCGGGCGGGCAAAATAACGGTACCGTAGTGTTGCGCAAATTCAGTCGTTACACGATTAAG
>JBDNHM010000087.1:0-1599 GCA_041688825.1 Burkholderiaceae bacterium
TGCTCGGATTGCACTACCTCGTTTCTCAAAAGATGCCATGATATTTCTCCCTATGGGGAAAAGTATGGGGAATATCTTGGGGAATTGAAAGAGGTTTCGCTAGGGAAGAACAGGGAAGGGTAGTAAATTTGCCCCCAATGTATAGGGGCCAGAATGGTTAAAAAGTGCTTTAAAAACAATATCTTAAGAGGGTTTTTGCCTTTTTACTCTGGTGCCCGGGACCGGAATCGAACCAGCACGCCGTGAAGCGGGAGATTTTAAGTTTATAAATCGTAAGCCCTGGGAACAACACATTATGTTTTAAATACAATTGTTAGACTGCGTTTATATGTAAGTAAGTGTTAAATTGTGTTAATCTTTATCTAAACATGTTCGTTTTATATCATTTTTGCAGTCTCTAAATAATCTCTCAGTCTCTTATTTGTCTCTTGGAAACGTACAAAATGAAGCTTACAGACCAATTTGCACTAAACGTTGAACCAACTGCAAAAATTGAATTTTACCGCGATGAGGCCGTTCGTGGTTTCTGCTTAAAGGTAACACCAAATGGTTCAAAAACATGGTTCCTTTATACCAGAATTCACACCCGTTTATTAAATCGCAGCATTGGTTCAATCAAAACTTTTACCGCAAAAGATGCCCGAGACACTGCCCGGCAGTGGACCAGTGAATTGATCCGTGGCATCGATACCCAAGGGTCAATCAAAGAACGTCAAATTGCTGAACGTAAGGAACGCATCGAGGCTTCCAAGCGTGGCAAGATATTTCAGGTTGCCACTGAGTATTTAGCTACAGTTCCAATTAAGCAATCAAGCATTGAGTATTACCAAACATTACTTAATACAGGCCTCAAGCCATACCATCATATGGTCTTGGCCGACATCGACTTTGACTGGGTAAGAATCACTTTAGATGCCATTAGCAAGAAAACGACCCCTCTACAGGCAGCCAAGTGCATCAAGTTTATTAGAACCCTGCGCTTTTGGAAAGACCTAAGCAGCCCAATACCTTCCAGAATAAGAATGGCTACATCTAAACCTCGTCAGGCACGCTTAGAGCCCTCTGATGGAGCAAAGATCTGGGCTGCACTCAAGGCTGGACCAAAGAATACGTCATGGCTTTATATCAGGGCTCTGTTGCTCACAGGTTGCCGAACCGAGGAGCTTTCAACGGTCACGGTCGGGCAGGTTGACTTGGCATCTGGTTACTTTCAGCTGGCGAACACAAAAAATGGGCGTGATCACAAGGTGTATTTAGCTAAAGAAACCTCAAAGGTTTTTGAAAAAATGATGAAAAACAAAGAGCCATCAGATCTTGTTTTTGATGTTGCAAATGATGGCCGCTCTTGCAAAAACAGTTTGCAACATATCAAAACTTGGTCAAACCACGATTTGAGAAAGTTATTTGCTATCGTTGCGATGGAGATTGCTATTCCGTACCCAGTCATCAAAGCAGCACTCAATCACTCAAGTGGTGATGTAACACTGGCTCACTATGCACATGCCACACCTTCACAGTTGCGAGCCTGCTGGGAGCGTATAGCAGAATTCTACACAGGGAAATCAAAGTCGCTAGAGACGTTTAACGAACCCCAACCAA
>JBDNHM010000088.1:0-12411 GCA_041688825.1 Burkholderiaceae bacterium
AAGTTATTCGACCTTTTGCATTACCGATAGAGCCATTGCCTTGGTCTGTTGGAATCAATGGACTGATGTGGAGAAAATTGTTAAATGATATAAGTGTATTTTTACGTCAACAACCTACTCTTTTAGTATTCGGTAAGCCAACTGTATTAGCCCTCACTGTTTTATATAGACTTAATCATGTGGTTTCCGTTTATGATGCCATGGATGACTTTCCTTCATTTTATAAGGGGTTTTCTCGACTGTCCATGCGTCTGCGCGAAAGAGAATTAATTAGTCGTGTGACCCATGTATTAGCTTCATCCATTGCACTAATGCAACGTTGGAGCAAAATTCGATCTGACATTCAATTTGTGCCAAATGCTTTAGATGCAAGCGTTTTACCGGTTTCAAAAATTAAAAAACTGTTGGAAAAAAGAAAAATTCTTGGCTATATAGGTACGATTGGCCCTTGGTTTGATTGGAAATGGATTGTTGCTTTGGCAAATATGCAGCCATTGGATACTGTTCGTTTGATTGGCCCGATATTCACACCATCACCATTAGATTTACCTGCAAATATCGAAATTCTTCCTCAATGCAATCACAAAGATGCACTGTTAGCCATGCAGGATTTCGACATTGGCTTGATTCCTTTCAAAAAAAATGACTTGACCGCTTCGGTTGATCCTATTAAGTATTATGAATATCGTGCACTCGGTCTGCCAATCATTTCGACTGATTTTGGCGAGATGTCATTTCGTGAAAATGAATTAGGCACGTTTCTTAGCCGTGATACTCAAGATATAACCGAGTTGGTTCGATGTGCACTCCTTTACAAAGCGGACGATGAATCAATTCGACGATTTATAGATAAAAATACATGGCAGAGGCGGTTTAATACAGCAAAAATTATTCAATAAATCCTATAAATCACTGAGGTTGCTGTCTTGACAAAGAAAAATAGTAATTTTATTTTTTTAAAGCGCAGCTCAAACCTATAAGATACGGTCATGACCCCCCCTTTGCTTACCGTATCAATAGTTTTATATCAAACGCCAGCTGATCAGCTACGCAGATGTTTGCAGTCTCTCAGCAGATATCTTGGAACGTGTCATGTGTATCTTGTTGATAACTCACCGACTGATAGCTTGCGTAGTGAGTGTCAGGTGGGTATTGCACATGACTACATTCATTTGTCTGCTAACCCGGGTTATGGGCTTGCGCATAATGTTGCTATTCGCAAGGCACAAGCGTTAGGTAGTGCTTACCACTTGGTATTGAACGCCGATGTAAATTTTGACCAAGATGTGTTGACGCCTATGCTCAGTTATTTAGATCGCAATGTGCAGGTTGGCCAATTGATGCCCAAAGTGTTGAGCCCAGATGGCAGCTTGCAACGGCTTTGTAAGCTTGTGCCTACACCAGCTGATTTATTGCTTAGGCGCTTTACAAGTGGTAAAGCTAAAGCGTTAAGAGACCAAATGTTTGAGCTGCATGGTAGTGGTTACAACAAAACTATGTTTGTACCGTTTCTATCGGGTTGCTTTATGTTGTTACGGCAAAGTGCATTAAAAGAAATTGGCTTGTTTGATGAGCGTTATTTTATGTACGCAGAAGATATCGATCTCACGCGTCGTATGGCCGAACGCTATGAAACTCTATTTTTCCCAGAAGTCAGCGTGGTGCACGAGCTTGGCGCAGGCTCACACAAGTCACTTAAGATGTTTTTTATTCATGGCTTTAACCTGTGCAAGTATTTTAATAAATGGGGTTGGTTGCAAGACCCAATACGCGACAGACTAAACCGCAAAACGCTTGATCAGTTTTAGTGGGTTCTGTTAGGGAAAGGTGTCAGAGACTTTTCTGTAAGGCAAGCGATGATGAAACTGAGTGGTGTGGTTTACACCCGGTAGTGCTAAAAAAGTAAAAACATCATGTGTTGCACACTTTATTTTATGTATCTCTCTAGGCTTTGACTCAGCGCCCCACTTAGAACATTGTTTGGTGGTACATGAGCTATTAAAAGACGTTGAGCAAACTTGTGAAGAATGGCGTATGCAATACAGTCGGCGAGACCACACGAATCACTGAATAATTTACCCCCTTCGGTTTATATGCCGAGGGCCATTAAGTCAGCAGGAAACTCTATTGGCCACTGCTAACTTGACGGGGAAGCTTACGATGCTAGCGCTAACACTCGATGATTGTGCGTCAATACCAGAAGTATTTATCAAAAAGCTGCGGTGTCTCAGCCACCTGTTTCAGAACACAACTTGCCTTGATACCATCTGCCAAAATAGCCTGATGATTCCCTTGGTCCGCGATTTAGAGCGCTTACTAATGTCGCAAACAATACGGGCCTATCACTGCACACGGGAGCCCTTGCCCGGTTTTTTTAAGAAAGAAGGGTTACGTCTGACCAAACTTGATCAACAACAAGATGAATTTATCTGTACCTATGGTCGTTTGTTTACTGATTGCGAAAAAAACCACATGCGCAAAGCTTGGCATCAATACTTCCGAGTCGAAAAGAACAACATAAGTCGAGAGAACATAATCTGGTTTTGTTTAACGAAGGCAACCTACGAATCTGATGGTGTTGAACCTTTTTTAAAATTTTTCGGTGGTGAGGCAATTCACAAACCATTACAAAGTAATAAAACCATCTGCAGTAAGTTACAAAAGATAGGGAGTCCTGTCATTGTCGAAGTGCTGTTACCGCCTAATTCCATAAACCTAGCTTGTTCACCAGCAAAAACCCTACTCAACGCTTGGCATCGAACAATCAGGCATGACGTAGACCCCTTGGAAGCTGAAACCTTTGTGCATTGCCCTTTAGCACCATCTGAAATTTTGAATGTCTGGGCTCGGTGATGAAGTTCTTGGTATATGTTTTTACAATCTAATTGAACTCATTTGCCCGTGTAGTTAAACAGGTTTAACCAAATTAATGCCAATTGTCGTGGTTATCATGATGAAGGCCCCTATCGTACTAAGTGTTTAGTTAAAACACTTCCACTTGGGTATTTTTATGCATGTTATGGATGGGGGTATCTTCCCGTTGCTTACCTTAGGGGGTCGCTAGTTGTGGCCCAAAAATAGAGCTTCATCGTTTCAAGTTAAACATTTAGATTTGATTAAAAAACCAATTTGCCAGCGTTGGCAAATTGGTTGAGTTCGGTTCCCCTAAGTCACTATAACTGTCGGGTCTAATCACTCTTGGCTTGAATAATAGTCAACCTTTAAAGTTCAATGACAAAAAAATGAAAATCACCATCGTCGGTATGGGTTATGTTGGTTTGTTTAATTCAATGTTACTGGCTTAACACACTGAGCTGGTTGGGTAATCTTCCTGTTCAATCTATGTAAATAAAAAAATGAAAGAAAAGATCGAAAAACGTTTAGCGGAGCAACTTCTCAGCTTGTATAGACGGGCGCCTTTCGGTACCGTCTCCAAGAAAGAGATTGATCTCTTGGCCTTTGATGCATTGGTGTGTAATCTTCGAGGCGAAGAGCGCACTAGGTGGTGGGATCTTCAACCAGAAGATGTGCGACAGCTATCCCTGGACTTAAAAATCTCAGAAAGTAGAGTTGAGGCTTTGATTGAGCAGGTTGCTTTGCAGCAAGGTTCAGCAAGTATTGAGGATGGGGTGCTGTTAAAAATTATTAAAGATATGGCAATTAAGACGCGACAAGAAGTGAAAGATATAGCCGAAGGAAAATTTAGGTTGTATGTTTCTAACCGTCTGTTGCGTTCGGCCATAGAAGGGCTTCTTCTAAGCGGAGGCGGTGTACCGGAAACAAGTTTTAATCGTGGGCAGCTTGTTTTACGGATAGGTGATTTATTGGTTGCATACGCTGGCGATCGTGGGTCTGATTTTTTGGTTGCAATTGCAGCGAAGGCAAATGATGATGCCAAAATTCAGCCACAAAAAGATATTGAAGTAGCGCTTCAAAAAAAGACGTTGCGTGAAAGTGCTGCAGCACTCGGTGGAATTCTTTTAAACCGTGCCTTGGGTAAGGGCGCCGATGAAGCATTGGGTGAGGTATTCAATCTCATAATCAAGGAAGTTAAGAGCATCAAAAATTAATTTATGCGTAGAAATATGCAAGTCGTTTTCAATTAAGACATCGTAGCCCCCTCTGTCACACTAGTTGTCCGCTCGTTTAATTTCTTTATTAAACCTAAAGGGGCGGTTGGAGTGAAACAGAAATGCCAACCTACAGCACTGAATTTAAATACGATCTTTAGTACTAAAGAGGGGTAATCTGATGACTTTCAGCGCAACCTGGTTTCTTTTGGAGCAAGAGGGGCTACTGGCCCAATCTTGCCTTTGCAATGGGCTGACTGCCCTGCGTCGAGCCAGCCTAGGCGACAAGAAATGTCTTTTCTATTCGGCTTTCTTCGAGTTGTCGACTGGTTTTGAACGAATGCTGAAACTGGTCTTGATCCTTGATTACATGGGGCGACACCGTTTGGTTCCACCGTGTAGTAAGACCGTTGAGGGTTACGGTCACAAACTCCTGAAACTTTTCGACAACACAAAGGCAATTTGCTCCTCGCGAGGTGTGGGTGTGCTGGATGCATTTCAACCAAACTCATTGGCAATTGTCATCTTAAGGTTTCTAGATGATTTCGCTCATCCGGGTGGCCGCTATTCAAACATCAACAAGCTAACTGGCCACAAGCTGCAGTTGATGGCTGACCCCATCGTGAAATGGGGTGAGATTGTTAATTGCATTATGCGCGAACAGGCCAAACCGGCTCAGCATGCACGTGCTGAATTGAACGGGCAACTAGCAAACGCAGCTTTCGGTGACGTCGCTTTCAGCTTGATGAGCGACCTCAACCAGCAACCGTTGGCTGTGGCGTCATTACACGTTCGAGCTTCAGAACTGAATACCGCCGCCAAGTACGCTATCTATGAGTTGGTGACCTTAATTGCTGCATTGTGTAAGGTTATCGATACCTTGTGTCACAGCGCCCGAATCGCCAATCCCCACGGAAAATCCGGAATGGTTGACGTGCCAGATATGAATGAATTTTTTCAGTTTGCTTGTTTGGAAAAAAAGCACGTGATGCGAAAGCGGCAGTGGCCATGACGCGATGGTTACTTCATGCTGTGGGTCGGTAATCGTTAAGCGGCGTTGTGCAAATAGTGTGGCAGTTGAGTTCCCCCTCTGTCCCCGCCTGATAAAAGTACTTTGGTGATTGTTAGGCCAACTGTTATTTTTGGTGAGCAAAGCCGAGGAAATGTTTACAACTTGCTTAACAAATAGCCTTAGGCAAGTTCGTGACGATTGGTGATGGTAATAACCGTAAGTCAATGGCTTATGTTGAAAACGTTGCTGCCTTTATTGAATACAGCATGTCTTTTAAGCCAGGTGTTCACATCTATAACTATATCGATAAGCCTGACTTCAACATGAATACCCTAGTGGGTAATGTTAATCGTATGTTGGGCCGTTCTGGCAAGATTGGTTTTAGGTTACCTTTTTCTGTTGGTTTCCTTATCGGTAAATGCTTTGACTTGGTGTCTGCAGTCACGGGTAAAAGGTTTGCAATTAGTTCAATACGCGTCAAAAAGTTCTGCGCCAATTCAGTTTTCAACACTGCAGTTGAGTCAACAGGCTTTGTGCCTCCGGTTCCCCTTGAAGAAGCACTTGAGAAAACAGTGCGGCATGAGTTTATTGAATCTCATGAGGGCGAGGGGGTTTTTTATAGCGAGTGATGGGTGTGGTTTGAAAGCACTTCATCAGATGCATACAGATCGTCTGCATGCAAAAACCCCACCACATCGCCCTTTGAAAGTTTTAAACCCTTGTTCAAGGCGTCGTAAGTGCCTTTGTCGGGTTCGGTAATGAAGGTGGAATTTAGGTTGGTGTGCTGATTGATGATGTCTACAGTGCCATCAGTGCTTGCACCATCAACGACGATGTGCTCGCGGTGAGTGTAGGTTTGTTGTGCGACTGAATGAAGGCAATCAGGCAACGTGCTCGCGCAGTTGTAGGTTGCAGTGATGATGGAGGGTTCTTCGACATGAATCGCTTACTTGGGTGATGTTCCGCGTTGGACGGAACATCCAACACTCGGCCCTAAAGCCGACTTTGTAGCTCTGCGGTTGACGCAGCTCGCAGACGTGGAGTTACTGCCATACGACCCAAGCAAACCGGGAGTGAGTTTGGCGCTGACACCCGCTGATCCGGTGAGCGTTATTGGATTTCCATTCGGTCAGACCGCTGGTGGGTCATATGGCGTATGGGCAACTGGGTTCATTGCTTCTGAACCAGCCATTAATTTTGACAATTTACCAGTTCAACTAATCGATTCTAGAACGCGTCCTGGGCAATCAGGTTCGCCAGTGATAGCGCATCGGAACGGTGGCATGGTTGCTCTTGATGACGGCTCTTCTGTGCTACACGATGTTCCTATTGCTCGATTTGTTGGAATTTATAGTGGGCGTATAAACAAGGAATCTGATATCTGAATTGTTTGGAAGGCCTATGCGATACAGGAGCTGCTTGCCTCTATCAAATAAATAACGCCTGAGCAGGCATTGGTATATTGTTTGACTTGGCCGATCAGTTGTCAGCTCGTGCAGATGTCGGCTTTTTGTTTGTATGTCGCGGTAGCGATGCCGTTCGCTTAAAAGCATCCGCACAAAATCGTAGCTTGAACAATGTTTTGTTCTTCGACGACATACACCCAGATGAAATACCAGACCTCTACGCACAATGCCATGTCGGTATCGTCTGGTTGTTTAAGTGCGAATCGTGTTAATGGATTATTTACCCTTGACAACCAAGACTATGAGAGTAAACTCACAAATGAGTTCACTGCCTATCGGCTTTGAACGTATCGAGGTTTCGGCCGCTGAACCCGCGTAGCGAATCAGCGGCTTTTCTTTGCACGTTTATATTGATACTCCGAGCAGACGCAAGCAATTTAATTTTGACCATCTCGGTGACGACCGAATTTTGTTAATACTATTGTCTGCCTGATAACAAGTTAAAAATTTAGCTTTGAGAGAAAAATTAGCCTTAAGACTGATTGCAATAATAACTACAAACTCTTCATGAACTACTGCAACTCGGCGTGTTGAGCCATGTTTTTTTAACGACTTACTCCACCCATCAAACAGATCTGCATGAGGGTGCTCTAGAGTAGTCTTAATCCAGTCAATGCGTTGTGCTCGCACCACTGAAAAAACGTCCTTACATCCATCGCGTGCAGTACTTTCATAAAAAGCATGTTCAAATTTGTTTGGGTCAAAATATACCCTTATGCCATCGAAAGTTTGAATGTTTGCGTGACAATAAACTCGCTCGTAGTGATTGCGGTAATCTTCTACTGTGTCGTAGACCACCAAAGGGGGTGCAGACATTACCAGCCGCCGTGTAAGCGAATTTTGAAAATATTGAACTTTTCTTCTGCTTTGTGAGTAGGGGCGAGTTTCGTTCCTAAAGCTAGTTCGAGCCTTTGAACGACAGCGGCCTTCGCTGAACCTTCACGTAGCTTAGAGTTAATTCTGCTGCTAGCCGCGCCCAACAATAGGTCGCATAATTGAATCAAAACAACCTCATTTGAGGGTAAGGACTGAATACTGCTGATGCATGAAGTTAAATTAGTACGTGATAGACAACGGGCAAGGACTGGTAAACGCTGTAAGTCTCTATTGCTTTTAACATCACAAAAAATTCTGTAATTGTTGAAATCAAGAATCCAGTGATGTAGCAATTGATAATAAAACTTGTAGAAGCCAAGTTCCCCATCATTATCGTGGAGTGCAACGTTAAGCTGAGTGTGATCTACAGCGATACAACGGAATCGTAAGTTGTCACCATAACTGATGAAGAGGTCGATAAGCCCCACATAAAAATCTTTTCGATTGGGAGATACCTTGCTCCATTTAATTTCGCCCCAAGCCTCGTGTTGGCGACGCAATGCAGTTATTCTTGATTTGATTTCCTCACGAAACTTATCGGGCAACCAAAGACTGCCAATCATGAGATGTTGAGCGTGCGGTTTGTTTGACGTTAAAACATCTGGATTGGCTTCGTCACAATAAACCTCAAATTTCATTGCTTATTTTTCCTATTTAAATCGACTAGAAATGGAAGTCTAATCACTTATGTCAAAGTTTCGATAAACGTTCAACAACCCAGGTGTTGCTTATGTTGTTGATCAAAATTATGGGGCTATTTTTTAATTGATTTTTACCCCCTGCACGTGCCTGATCTTCTCTTAATTTTCGCCCTAGCGCAAGGTCTATTTTCTAAATATAATTTTTTGTTTGTAGGTCGGGGTAGCGATGCCATTCGCTTATAGGCTTTCGCACAAAATCGTGGTTTGAAAAATGTTTTATTCTTCGACGAAATACACCCAGATGAAATACCAGATTTATACGCTCAATTCCTCGTCGGTATCGTCTCACTAGATCCCAGACACAAATCACACAACATACCCGGCAAGTTTTTAAATTACATGCAAAGTGGCTTGTTAGTATTGGCGAATGTAATGACTTGAGTGGTTTGATTAGAGATGAGCAGGTAGGGCAGGTTTGTGAAAGCAACCGAGTTGAAGGACTGGTTGCGTTGGCTGAGCTGTATTGAGGCAGGTTGAGATCGATTTAGAGCTTGCAGAGCGGTGTAGAAGTTTATTCGCGCACGAGTTTGCCGTTGAGCGGACTTTGCGGCAGATTGTGGCGGGGTTGGGGTGATTGGGGTTTGAACATTCCTGAAGAGAGAGATGTATTTGTTAATCTGGCTGCGCTTTGTTGCCGGCCCGGTTACGTGCATGCATTAGCTGCTCTCTGCTTTCGTGACAACGTTATCCTCCACGCGGGTGCCATAAAAGAATCTGATATGAGTAAGATGTTTTCTTCCTCGCGGCTAATCAGAACTGAGATCAATACTTTGCTCGGCTTGATGATAAGAGCTAATATCGACTGGTCGTTGCCCGCACCAGCGACGCTTCAGGAATACATCTATTCCACGGAAAAACTTCTTGGGGAGTTACACCAATGCATATCTGCAGAATGCTTTTCTAGTCTAACCATTGAGTCGGTGAAAAGCGGTTTTAATCCGTTTGAGCGCGGGGAAGTGCTGAGAGAACCGATTTTCTATAGCGGGGAATCGGCCTACATCTTTCAGTACCTTGATCTGGCTGTTCGCAAGTACGCTTCTGACGCTCAATGGATCCAAGTAAACCGGGGTTTTACCATTGAACACGCTTCCCGAGTCGCAAAAGCGGTCGAATATGTACAAGTCGAGCGCTTCGCTGAAATTCGTGAACGCTTGCTAGTTCAGCACCCAGACGAGTGGACAATGCTTCCTCTTTTCACCTTTACTGTAGATGAAATTGCTGATCGCGTGAATTTTTCTTTAGAAGTTGTTGAACATGTGCTCAGAGCATTTGAACTGCAAGCTACAGAATGCAATGAAGGGTTCAATGCTCTCCACGACTTCAACGTCATATCAGCTATGCCCTTGTTGCGGATGCCAAGCGGGGAGTTCCTGTCTCTGCAGCCTTACTCACTTGCCGAGGCGATATACGAATCGCCGTATCACTGGCTGTATCAGGACGGGGCATATCGTCCAACATTATCAAAGAATAGTGGCGACTTCACAGAAAATTTTGTTTCTGAACGTCTCAGCTTGGTGTTTGGGGCTAAGTTCGTTCATTTGAACGTCGATATTTTCAAGACGAAATCGACGAAAGTGGGCGAAGTCGACGTGCTAGTCGTTTGGGGTAACCGAGTCATCATCGTGCAGGCAAAGTCAAAACGCTTGACGCTTGAGTCGAGAAAAGGGAATGACCGTGTTGTTCGGAGCGACTTCAATCAAGCTGTACAGGTTGCGTATAACCAAGGTGCAACGTGCGCCAAAGCCCTTCTAAAAAAGGGTTACAGATTGGCGACACCCGACGGACGCGAGCCAGAATTACCAGAGGATATAAAAGAAGTTTATATTTTGTGCGTAGTCAGCGATCACTACCCTGCCTTGAGCTTTCAGACGCGGCAATACCTGAAAACGGAAAATATCGATCGGGTTCAACCCCCGTTGGTTATAGACATATTCGCTGTGGATGCCATAACCGAGATGTTGCAGTCCCCCCTACAGTTTCTCAGCTATGTGAACCGCCGAGCAAAATATGCAGACCAACTTCTGGCGTCGCAGGAATTAACGATTCTAGGCTATCACCTGAAAAAAAACTTGTGGGTGGAGCCTGACATTGGTCTGATGCATTTAAGTGATGACTTAACTGTTGGGCTAGACATAGCGATGGCTGTGAGAAGAGCTGGATTGGAAGGGGCCGCCACCCCCGAGGGGGTTCTGACTCGATTTAAAACAACAACAATTGGTAGATTGGTGAAGGAGATCGAAACACGACCAGACCCAGCAACTATCGATCTTGGCTTTTTGCTGCTTGGAATGAGTGAGCAGGCCGTCACTAAAATGAGCCGTGCAGTAGACAGGCTGGCTGCTTGGACGCGCGCTGATGGCAAGTTACATGACGCATCTTTTGCTTTTAAGGAAGGGGCGGGTATTACCTTTCACTGCTCTGATGAGCCAGAAAATATTGCAGGTTCTCGGCTGAAATCCTATTGCGCGCATCGAAAGTATAGAGAGAAGTCTGCAGAGTGGTTTGGTCTCTGCATGAGTTCAACGGGGCCAGACGTGAGATTCGGTGTCTCTCTGGTTTTTCCGTGGGTTCAAGATACGGAGATGGATGAGAAAACTAAAGATATGAGGCAGCCAGTTCCCATTAATCAGGCTCTTCAGGCGCTAATGATGGGGCGAAAGCGAGCGGGAAAGATTGGCCGTAACGACCCCTGTCCTTGCGGCAGCGGGCGCAAATATAAGAAATGTTGCGAAAACCAGTCTTCAAGTATCTTTAAATGATTACGTACACAAAAAAACTTAATTAAACCTGGGTTCACGGGAGCCTCATACATTTCACTTTCCTTCATTATTGTTTTTTTTATCAAGATTTGTTACGTATGAAATAGTCATTATGGTTATTCCTAAAATTGGTAGAAATGCTGAAACACAATATTTCAAATCAGTTAAAGACACACAAAATGACAAAATAAAAAGGGCAGTCATTAAAACAATTAAAGCGCCATTGAGCCCTGAGGCTAAGCTAAATGCAAGAAACGTATGACATGTTTCATAATCTCTCATTAACTGAACGCTTTTAGTTATTAAAACAAGGAATAAATATGAAAATGACACAGGTTCAGTCTAGCGCAATACTAGCTATCGGTTATGACGCTCAAACCCTTCAGATGTGTATCGAATTTAAACAAGGTAAAACCTATACTTATTGTGACGTACCCAAAAATGTTTTTGATAGATTTATATTTTCTGAGTCTAAAGGAAGTTTTTATGATTTGTTCATTAAAGATAAATATAATTGTTAGCAAATGTTTTCAACTGTCTCCTTATATAAAAAAACGTTTGTAGTCTGAACATAGCCTTCGCAAATGAACTTTCAGTTATCTGCACCAAAGAAGGCATCAATGTTTGGAACTTAATCAAACTAGCCAATAGCCTTTGGTAAGTCGCCTGCTCTAACAGCACGCAGAACTTCACGAAAGACATCATCGAATGGTGGCAGTTGGCTCATTTGGTGCGCAAGACGGGTAGTCCAGAGTCGCCGTAAACGATCTTCCTTGGCGGCGATTGCCTGCTCCATGCCTGCGACGATGCGCTGTCGTAGCGACAACTTGGCATCAAGTTCGGCTCGCATTTCTGCAACGCGCAAGTCGGTTGAGCCAAATAGATACCAGAGATCGTACAAGTCGCGCGGTTCGTTGCGTGCACGGTCGCTTAAGGCAAGCAGCTTTTCAACCACGATTTCCTTGATGTCGTATACCTTTATAGTCGGTCCTTCAGGTAAGTCATTGAAGTTGCTATAGGTACGATAAATCGGGCGATCTTGCAGTGGGAAGCACAAGACTTCGTTGATTGTGATGTCAACCTTCACGTCGTTGGCTGCGGGTAGCGGCCCCTGGTAGCGTAGATAGAAAGTGTGGCTGTTTTGGTGACGGTGTCGGTCTTCGCGTTCGAAAGCGATCTGTAATCCGCATGCAGTCTCAACCGCCGCAAATATATCGCTTAACCCCGCAAGAATGTCTTTGAGGGTGACTGGTCGTATTAATGTGAAATCTAAGTCTTCCGAAAACCTATAGTCTTCGAACCAACAACGTCGAAGGGCTGTGCCACCTTTGAAAGCCAGCACTTCGCGAAGCGGATGGTCGGCAAGACCAGTTAGGAACCAAGCCAATACGTAATCGCGTTCGATAACAGCTTCGGGAATACGCTGCCCACCGGCGTTTATTAACGTGTTCGAGATTAGGGAAATATTGCGTTGTGGAATCATCAGCCAAGCCTTACGGTATCGAGTTCTTCAGGTGCTACGTTGAG
>JBDNHM010000089.1:0-1113 GCA_041688825.1 Burkholderiaceae bacterium
AGTCATTGTTACCCGACCAGGCGCACAACTTGAAGCGGCACAACTATTGTCTTATTTGGAAGGTCGATGTGCCAAATACCGTTGGCCGCACCATTTTTTCTTTTGGAAAAGCATGCCCAAATCAGGTTACGGGAAAATTGTTAAAAAAGACATTAAAAAAATGCTTCTAGAGCAATCGAAAATTTAAACCTGTCTCGTAGCTGCTGTAGCCTTGTTCATGACAAACGATAGGGTTTTGTTTGCCGAATATGGTGATCAATTATATGTTTGAGTGCCATTCAGTGCATCGTAGCTTCGAATCACTTGACTATCGTCTAATAATCCTTCACCCCTACCTGAAGCTGATAAAAACATTTGTAACGCAACAGCCGTTAAAGGTAGCGCAGCTTTTGTATCTCGCCCCGCTTGGCTAACAATGCTTAAATCTTTCACAAAAATATCAACCGTGCTGGTTACCTCGGGTTCATTTTGAAGCATACGGTTACCCCGATCATTAAGCATCCAACTTGAAGCTGAAGAGCCGCTCATAATTTCTAATAAAAGCTTTGTATCTAGCCCCCCTTTTTTTGCCAATGAAAAGGCCTCAGCTGCTACGGCAAGATGTAGGCCGCAAAGCAATTGATTAATGGTTTTGCACATGGCACCCTGGCCAGGTTTTTCACCCACGTGAAAAATGCGCTTTCCAAACACATTAAAAATAGGAAGTACTTGCTCATAAGTTGCTTTTTTACAAGCCGCCATCAGGGTCAGTGTGCCATTTATGGCACCTGCAACACCCCCTGAAACGGGGCAGTCAACAAACTGTTTACCCGCTTGCGTCACCAACAAATCAATGTCTGCAACCTCTGCTGGCGGGCAGGTTGACATTAAGCAAACGCATGCACCGTGTGGTAATACGTTCAGCGCTCCTCCAGCTAATAACACCTCTTTAGCTTGAGTGCTATTAATCACCATAATAATTAAAACATCGGTATTTTCATAAGCCTGTAAATTGCTCTCAAAATGTGTGCCCCCCAGTGCATCAAGTGCTTTGACCGAATCAAGATTCTTATCAATGCCGCAAACTTGATAACCCGAAAAAATTAAGTTTTTAGCCATCGGAAGCCCCATGGC
>JBDNHM010000432.1:0-1711 GCA_041688825.1 Burkholderiaceae bacterium
ATGCCTGGTTGTAGATGACCACACTGTGTGCATAAGTGTTGATTCACACCATCGCACAAGGGTCGAGTCAAGCCAGATTGAGCATAAAGTCGCAACGTTTCAGGTTGGCTAGAAAACCAAGTACTGTAGATTTCGTCAAGATCAGTAGATACTTTGCTCAGACCACTTGGCATACGACTTAACCAGCCTGTAGTGTGGCAGTCGGCGCACTGAAGCAAAGGCAAAAACAACTTGCCAGGCTCGCGCTTTGTATCACTATCGGCTCTGAGCTCGATGTTTTGCGAATCTGAACGTACTTGGGTCACCATTCGACGCAATTCACGTAGCCACAGTTGCACACGCAACGTAACCAAGGGCCTACCGAAAGGGTCGCGAGCCCATGCAACCAGCACTAGCAGCGCATCAAGCACTTGACCAATATGCGACCGTGTTGCTTCGGGCATAGGACCAAGCATTTGGTGTTGTAATTCAGAAAGAGAAACGATTTTCCCTTTCAATAACTTTAATAAATTAACAAAAAGTAAGTGCTTTTTTAGCAAACTACCTAAAGCACTTCGCCAAGACATATCATCAACATCACTTGGCTTAGTAAGCTCGGGAAAGAAGACTTCAAACCACGCCTTGACTGCAGCTTGTTGTGATGAGTATAGGTCTGCATCTAAGACCTCACCCAAATCAGACCGTGCATAAAAAACATGTTCTATCGTGTTTTCACCTAAAAACTCGACCTCTGTTAAACGGTTTTCAGTCACCACAGAATCAGGTGGAAAATCAACCCCAAAAATTTGACGAGCGTATTCACGTAATGGACTGCTATCTGAATTGCCCCCTAGGGTTGCAGATGTGCCCGTACAAATTAAATAACCCTCAGGTGTTTTCAGACGTGCTTTTAATCGTCGCAACAATAAAGCTAAATCTGTACCTTGTGCACCGTCAAAAGTATGTAACTCATCAACAACAACGTATCGCAGTGTTTTGTCATCGTTTTTTGCCCACAGCTTACGGTCTTTTGGGCGAATTAAAAGGTAGTCTAGCATCTTGTAATTAGTCAACAAGATATCGGGTGGGTCTTTGCGCAACGTTTCTCGGTCAGTGATCACACTGGTAGCCGTCATGGTCATTTGGCCGTGACCATCTTTACCTGACCGTCCCCCTACAAACAAGCCTACGCGAAGCCCTTTAAATGCTGGTGTTTGTGCGATGACCTGTGCAAAACGCCGAGCTTGATCTGCCGCGAGGGCATTCATAGGGTAAATAACCAATGCTTTAATGCCCGTCACACCTTCTGCGTTAACGTTCGCGCAATGGTCTAGAACTGGGTACAAAAAACATTCAGTCTTACCGCTACCTGTACCCGTCGCAACCAGCGTGCTGGCTGCCATACCCGAAGATGACAGCCTTTGCCATGACATTTCTTGATGTACATGGCCAGAAAATTCAGTCTCGAACCTAGTAAAAAAATTTTTACCTTTTGAACCTGTTCTGAAAGGGAGGCCTAACTGAACATAAGGCCCTTTCATCCAACGAGTATCATCTTCGGTAAATCGCTGCATGACCCCAGCAAACAAATGGTCTGATGGTTCGAAACCTGTCGTCAAGAAGCTTTTGATTCCATTTTGAACTTCGCGAGCAAGAAGTGATGGCAGCATGGTTTAGTCTTTATTCAAGTCGATGTCATTTCGGCAGGTTTATTTGCTTCAAAAAATGCCCA
>JBDNHM010000433.1:0-1522 GCA_041688825.1 Burkholderiaceae bacterium
ACAATTTTCCCGTAACCTGATTTGGGCATGCTTTTCCAAAAGAAAAAATGGTGCGGCCAACGGTATTTGGCACATCGACCTTCCAAATAAGACAATAGTTGTGCCGCTTCAAGTTGTGCGCCTGGTCGGGTAACAATGACTGCTACGCCAACCTCACCCCACTTGTCATCAGGCATACCAAAAATTGCAATTTCGGCCACGTCAGGGTGGGTTAAAAGCACTTCTTCGACTTCAAGTGGGTAAACATTTGAGCCGCCTGAAATGTACATATCTGATTCGCGACCGGTAATGTAAAGTAACCCGCGACTGTCGAGTTTGCCTAAATCGCCTGTATGAAACCAGCCACCCCGTAGCGCTTTTTCTGTTGCGTCGGGGTTGCCGTGATAACCAGAAAAGACAGCTGGGCCGCGGCAACAAATTTCGCCTACTTCACCCTCTTTAAGCCTTTGCATATTTTGGTCAAGAATGGCAATTTCCATGCCCGTGCGGGGTCGACCACATGAACCGATATTTGCATGGGGGTCATTGTCGTCTGCTGAATGCATGTGAGGGGGCAAAACGGTAATGCTGCCTGTGACTTCGCCTAAGCCAAAGTATTGAACCAACACATGACCTAGTTTTTGTAACGCTAACTTTTGATCTGTGCGGTACATGGGCGCACCGGCGTATATGACATAACGCAAAGAGCTGTGGTCATATTGGTCAACTGCAGGGTGCTCGACCAATATTTTTATGATGGTTGGCACGGTAAATAAATTGGTGACTTGGTGGCGTTCTACTTGCTGCCAAACCTCTTCTGGGTCAAGTTTTTTACCCGTTAACAAAATGGTCGCTGCCCCACGTGCTGTATTGAGCAGCGCATGAATACCTGCGCCGTGTGAAAGCGGTGCCACCGCAATTGAGCAATCAGTTTCTCTTGTGCCTGGTATAAGATCTGCCAAATGGTTAGCCACAACGAAAGCCATTTGGCCATGTGTCAGAACACCTGCTTTTGGTTTGCCCGTCGTTCCTGAGGTGTAAAAAAACCAAAGCGGGTCGTCATGCGATACGGTTGCTTCTAACGCCACTTGACCGAGGTACTTTGTCACTAAGGCTTCATACGAATGCTCAGTATTTTGCGACTGACCAACCACGATGACATGTTGCAATGCTTTTGAACTGTCTTGCAAAGCTTCAATATGATCACGATAACTGTCTTCAATCACCAAGACGTTGGCTTGGCTTGATGACGCCAGATAAGCCACTTCGGGTGGCGTTAATCTAAAGTTTGTGGGCACCCAAACACACCCTAACCTAAAGGCCACCCAGCAACTTTCAAAGAGTTGTTGAGTATTCTTTGAGTGCACCAGTATTTTGTCACCTTTCACAACACCAAGCTCAGCTAGGGCACAGGCCATGGCGTCAACTCGGCGATCAATATCTTGCCAACTGATTTTGACGTTATCGACAATCAGACCAGGTCTATCACTGAATAGTCGAGCAGTTTGCCTGAGCAACTGACTCAAATTCATGACTTGTGCAG
>JBDNHM010000434.1:0-3170 GCA_041688825.1 Burkholderiaceae bacterium
ACAAGCCATCATGAACGAATCAACACTGCGCCAAGACAGCCAACCCACAAAGCCTTGGAAACCAGACCCAGAAAAAATCATGACACCGGGTTCAAACCGATCAGTTGCTCTGGTGTTGATCTCTGACGGCGATTCAAAGATGGGGCGCAACGCACTCATGATGGCTGAAATAGCGTCTCAATTTGGTGTGCGCGTGCATACGATTGGTCTGGGAACAGAACAAGGCGCCGTCGTTAAAGCCGATGGCATCTCGCAACGCGTGCGTTTACAACCTGCCCTATTGGCTGATATTTCAGCAACCACGATTGGTCATTTTTACCAAGGCACAACAGAAAAAGATTGGCAAAAAATATACCAAGCAATCGACACAAACATTCAATTTGATCGTCGCCAGCCAGTAGAATTCAGTGCGTTCTTTTTGGGAAGCGGCCTGCTGTTGATACTAATCGGCATGATCATGCGTCTGTATAGATTGGGGCGTATATTGTAAAAAAACTCAACCCCATCAAGCAGCGCCAAGCGCCTGCTGGCAGGTTGTTGCCAAATGCCTTTGTGACACATCCAAACTATTGTGGTGACGACGCCGCTCGTGAGTGAGCATATTGAAGATACTCACCGCCAAATCGTAAAAAAGCGGCGAGCATTTTAATGATGCTCACCGCCGTTTAAACAACATCAAACGGTATCAATTAAAACAAGAACTTCACCCGAGCGCTCACCATTTGATTGGTGTAGTTTGAGCTAGAAAAGTCCATGTCGTAACGCACGTTGAGCTCTACGTTTTTACCCACTTTGCCCCCTATACCCACGCCCGCGTTATACAACCAAGGCGAGACACTCAGACCATTGGTCACAAACGCGGCTCCCCCGCCCTGATACGCACTGGTCATCTGCACGTTGTTATCTAGCGCGTTGTAAGCCGCACCAACATTACCCGTTATATTCATGCCGTTTGACAACAGATGATCAACACGCAAACCTAATGAGGGGTACAACGTGTTGTATGTCTGTGAGTTAACCTTGAGGTTTAACAAACCACCACCCGTCTCTGTATACCCATCGCTGTTAACCGACATATAGTCTAAACGCAACTCAGGGGTTAAACGGGTGTTGCTATTGATACTAAAAAACTTCTTCAAGCCAACACCCACGTGACCCACGTAGCTGTTGTAAGAGCCTTTTGCATTCGCACCAACACCGCTCGTGCCTGCAAAACTGCTTAAGTTGCGGCTCGACGAGTTGGTGTTCACTGCCCCGTCAACTTGGTAGTTCAACTGCATATTCGTATCAAGTTGATAGTCACCATACAAACCCAACTGGAAACTGTTCACATTGATGCTACTGGGCGCAACTGAGCTCTTACTGTTGACATTGCTATACGCATAAGCAAAGGCCACACCCAGATTAGACTTAGGCGTCATCTGCTTATCTATACCAAAGGCTAAACCACCACTGTCTACCGAATAACCCGACACATTGTTCAGGTTACCTTGATTGGCCCAACTGCCAAAGGCTTTGCCCCAAGCCTGACGGTTACCCGCAAACTCTTCACCCGACGACAAACCCACCTCAGACAAACCTATTGCCGTCTGACGCAACTTCAATACATTGTTAAAGGCCACTTGAGTTTGCGAAGCCGCCATCGAGCTCGCACCCACTAAAACAGGCAATGACTGAGCGACTGCATTGGCTTGCGTTTGACCTGACATGCCATCTAAGGTATCAAGCACTGGCGCCATCGCCCCAGGTGCGCCAGCGAGTTGATCAAGCACTCGGGCAGCGCCCAACGCGGCCGGTGTACCGTAAGTTGAAACATTATCAACAATCGCATTGGTTCGCGCTGCCACTGACAAATCAAATGAGGTCAAGCCGTAAATACCGCTAAAGGTATAAATAGAAGAGCTGGTAGTGATCTCTGAGAATTCGCCCGTGATGCTATCAGCCGTAATCACACCCACCAACGTACCACCGTTAGTCAATGCGGTTGCCGCATTAGAAACTCTCACCTCAGCCGTGCCCGCCAGAGTGGCAGTACCCGAAACTTGCAATTGACTGTACTCGGTAACACTCAGCACTGTGGTGCCAAAAGTGGCACCTGAATTTTGAGTAAAATTACCTGTAACGGTGCGCACGCCTGTGCCGACTTGCAACGTACCACTGTTGTTAAACCCACCGGTCACAACAGACACGTCATTGTTCAAATTCAATATGCCACCACTGGCCACATTCATGGTGCCTACTTGGAACGTATTCTCTGTGGTGAAGGTGCCGTTGACATTGACGGTACCCGTATTAAGGTCTTCACCATATAATTCGGTCACCGCGCCTGTGATGCGCCCAGAGGTTCCATTTAAGTTCAGCGTTGCACCACCCAACTCAACCATGCCATCGATTAAACCGGTGTTGTCGATGCCGTTGGTAATAGTGCCATATACGTTTGAAATAGCATAATTACCTGGAAGAGCTGAAATCGTGCCCGAGTTAGTAAAACTGGTGATCGTTCCTACAATGTTAGTCACCGTGCCGTAAGGGGTTCCGATTGCAAACTGAGCCCAATCTGCATCAGAAGTGATCGTACCCGAGTTACTAAATTGTTCAATCGTATCTAGATTGAAAACCGCCAACGAACCGTTAATTTGACCTAAGTTTGTGAGTGAACTGAGCGCACCTTCGTTATAAATGCCAATGCCATTAACTTTAAACATACTAATTAATTCAACTGGAGTCGTATTTAGGCCACCACTTATGGTTCCAGACGCTTGGTTGATAATGGAGCTAGAACCTATTCGAGTTCCAATGCCTACGCCTAGCCCGCCAAAATCATTTGAAGAAGTTGAGCCGCCCTCAATGAGGCCGCTGTTGTCAAGGGTTAAAATTCCATCAGAGACAATACCCCCGAGAGCTAAACCAGCACTGCCTGATGCAGTATTATTACCCCCTCGAATAATACCGGTACTTAAGTTGGTCACAATCAACGTGCTGGCACCATCACCACTGATACCTTCACCACCCGTGCCTGATGAACCCGCCTTACCTGCCGTACCGTCAGCACCGGCAATACCGCTATTGCCACTTATAAGGCTACCACCACCAACACCACCTACACCACCATAAATGCCAGCATTAATGCTGCCAGTTTCGCCGCTGCTGCCGTCTTCGCCATCACCACC
>JBDNHM010000090.1:0-2108 GCA_041688825.1 Burkholderiaceae bacterium
GACAAAATCCACAATCGTTTGCAGCAAGTATTGTGCGAAGGAAATATTAAAATTGGGGTTAATGACCACTTTCGTCATTTTGGAGAACGTGTTGACGAAAAACTCATAGGCTTTGAAATTGACCTCGCACGAAGCATTGCGACATCACTAGGGGTCAAGTTAGAGCTTATTCCAGTGAACTTCACCAATCGAACACAGTATTTATCAGAAAAAATAATTGATCTAATTTTAGCCAATATGACTCATACCGTATCGCGCGATCAGTTTATGTACTTTATTAGGCCTCATTACTACACATCACCCACAACAGTCGTTGGGGAAAAAATATTTAAAGTCGAATCATTTGCTGATTTAGGCACACTTTCTGTCTGTGTTCAGATGGGGCACTTTAGCAATGTTGTATTTTCAAAAAATCAAATACGCATGCTCATGTATGAAACACCTGTGCAGTTATTCGATGCACTTAAATTCGGGGTATGCGATTTTGTAGCACATGATCACCCTATTGCTATGGCGAGTATAAATATGCCAGATGCACCTGCACAGATGGGGTCAGCATTTGAAGAGAAGTTTTCTTTTGACCAAGCGCCCTGGGGTATTGGCGTTGAAAAATCAGCAGCAGACTCACTAGGCAAGGCGGTTTCACTTATCTTGGCGAATTTGCATAGCTCTGGCGATATGATTAAATTTGCAACACGGTATGGGGTTCAAACATCTTATCTTGAAGAAGCTAAAGAAAAATGGTCAGACCCTTCGTGTTATCAGGCGTCAGGCGAACTTAATATTGCGTGTTATGAACCCGCATATTATGACGTGCGAACCAAAAGCATACTGGCTCCGTTTGCAACTAAAACGGAAGAGCTACTTTTTAACACTATGGGTTGGCGAATCAAATTTGATCCCTTTTCAGACCAACAGTCATTGAGTATGTTGCTTGAAGGCTTTAAAAATTCAGTAATCTTGTTAGTAGCAACGTTACTGACATCATGTTTATTTATATGGGTATTTTTTAAGTGTTTAACTTCTGAACAAAAAATAATCTGTTACAGCAGCAAAGCCACCGCTATTTTCTTTCTTAATGCCCCCACTATTTTTCTACTTATACTAGGCTACTTAATTGCATCAACAGTAACAACCTATAGCGGCCCACTGGCACTACTGACAGCAGCCATCCTAATTGGGTTAGGTGAGGGGGCAACAGGTGGCTATGCAATGTATGAGGCATCAAAAACGCTTGGGAAACATGCCACATTTTTGCGTAGCTTACGTTACGCAACAGTTCGTGTACGCGCATGTCTCATTACATCTGTACAAGCTTGTCCCATTGCTGCGTTTATTGGTGCGCCTGAACTATTATCTGTGTTGACTGACATCACAGCCATTTCGGGTGAGCGTGCCACCACATTCACAATATTGGCGCTTTTTTACGGCCTATCCGTTCATGCTGTAGTGGTGATTTCAGCTAAGGTTTTCAATCGCTTAAGTGACAACAGTGAGCCTCACCATGCAAGCTGATCTCTTAGGTTATCTTCAAGCGTTCGTAGTCAATATTCGTGTGGGTGCGCTGTCGTTGTTGTGCGGCATGCTCGCGGGGTTTATTCTTACGCTGACAATGCGACAGATACCAATCGTAGCAAAACCTATTTCAATAATTGTCGGCTTACTCAGAGCATTTCCAATCTATATTTTATTGTTCATTATTTTAAATTTACTGGTTTCATCAAGCTTATTACAGGGCTTAAACCCTCATGTCAGACTTGAGGTCATTCTGATCTTAACAATAATGGGTTACTCAACACCTGCATGCACAGATTTAATTGGATCTTTTCTTGAACACAAACAAAAAGGGGAAGTTGAGCAGTCATGGCTAATTGTGCCCAATTTGTTTGGTGTTTTTATTGTGACGTTGATTTGCTCTAGCATAGGTGCCTCTATTGGCTTAAGTGAAGCCATCACTTACACGCTTAATTACACTGCAACACTTAACAATCGCGGTGAAATTATTTTGGTAACATTTCTGAGCACCCTATTCTTCGTACTGACCTTACTAACATTAAAATTTTTAATGCAACGTGGTTTTACGTTTTTGATGCATTTTAAGGCAAAGC
>JBDNHM010000091.1:0-15805 GCA_041688825.1 Burkholderiaceae bacterium
ACGAACTCATGCGCAATATGCCACCAGACTTTTGGTCAGTCAAATGACTTTTATTGAACCTCTTCTCAAGTTTGTTGGTGTAAGGTTTGCTAAAAATACGATGAGCACTGACAATATCTCAGCCTTGAACGACTGATTTTTGTGCACATATGATAAAACTTAAA
Source organism: Burkholderiaceae bacterium (assembly GCA_041688825.1). GTDB lineage: Bacteria > Pseudomonadota > Gammaproteobacteria > Burkholderiales > Burkholderiaceae_B > Algicoccus. Next base: position 165 of record JBDNHM010000091.1, read on the forward strand.
GCAACTCAATCGCAACCAACACAAAAGCAGCCATCCAAAGGGTTTCAACCAGCAGCAACAGAAATGGTCGCCAACCGGCTTTAGCCAGTTGCTTGAATGATGTTTTTAAACCTAATGCTGAAATAGCCACCACCAAACACAGACGTGAAAAATCAACCAACTGGGTTTGTATTGCAGGGGCTAAACCGCCTAATGAATTGATCACAACAAGTGCTACAAACAACCACAAAAACCAAGGCACCAATGGTGGTTTTTTTGCATGATGGGCAGTGGCAATGGCTTCGCGCTGCGTTTTAAATATAGCTGACACCACAACCACCACAACGGCCAGCATCGAAACGCGGAATAGCTTCACAATCGTGGCGTAGTCGCCGGTGGCTTGATCAATGGTGTAACCGGCGCCAACCACTTGGGCGACGTCGTGAATCGATCCACCTAAAAATAGGCCCGCCAACTCGGGGGGCAATGATAATGCACGTGCAATGAGTGGGTAGACCACCATCGCTATGGTTGAAAGCACAGTAACGGTGACTACAACCATCAAGGTGAACCGATCGCTGTCTTTATCGCGTGGCAACACGGCTGAAATAGCCAGCGCTGCAGAGGCGCCACAAATAGCTACTGAGCCACCTGACAGCACACCTTGTGCACGAGTCATGTTTAATTTTTTACCCAGCCAGGCGCCGCACAATAGGGTGGTGACGACTGCACCAATCACGATGAGTGCGGTTGTCCAGCCTAGGCCGGCAATTTGTTCTGCCGTAATACGCGCGCCCAGTAAGCCAACACCTAAGCGCAATACGCCTCGAGCACAAAACTCAATACCGGGTTTAGACTTGGGCTCAAAACTTAAAAAGTGAAAGGCCACCCCAAAAAATAATGCAAACAACAATTGTGGCCCCCCATGCAGGTTAGATACAAACGTTGCCGCTAGGGCAATTAAACCTGCTAATGCAGCACCTGGAATTAACGCTAAGCGCCCTGCAATGTATGCGCCAACAGTTGTGCCATTTTCTGGTGTGGTCATTTTTATTTTGTATCGATTAATTGGCGGCTTTTTAAGACCGCAAGTGCGCACGAAGCAATTCGGCTCATGACTGAGTCTGATCGGCTTGTTAAAATAATTGGAACACGCATACCTAGCACTAAACCTGCACATTCTGCATGAGAAATATAGACCAACTGTTTGTAAAGCATGTTGCCCGCTTCTAAATTAGGCATGATTAAAATATCGGGTTGGCCTGCAACAGGTGACACGATGCCTTTTTTGTGTGCAGACTCGCTAGATATGGCGTTATCAAAAGCCAAGGGGCCATCTAATATGCCACCCGTAATTTGGCCTCGGTCTGCCATTTTGCACAGTACAGCGGCATCAAGCGTTGACTGCATCGCAGGGTTTATGGTTTCAACGGCAGACAAAATGGCTACATTTGGTTTTGCAATACCTAAAGCGTGCGCCATATCAATCGCTGATTGGGTAATGTCTCGTTTTTCCATCAACCCAGGGGCAATGTTAACAACGCAGTCAGTCAACATCAGTGGTCGTTCTAAGCTAGGCACGTCTATCACAAAACAGTGACTGGCACGGCGGTTACCACGTAAACCCGCTTCTCGCGATACCGCTGCACCCAGTAACTCGTCGCTGTGCAAGCTGCCTTTCATAAGCGCTTGAGCTTTATGATCGCGACATAAAGCGGCGCTGGTATCAGCAGCCAGCCTAGAGTCATCAAGCGTGTCAACAATTTCCATACCGTTTAAATCAATCTTGGCTGCCTCAGCAACCTTTTGAATTCGGGCTAAAGGACCAACGAGTATGGGAATAATTAAGCCAGCTTGAAGTGCCTGTGAAGCCGCCTCGATGGTTGTTGTATCGCAAGGGTATGCAATGGCAACACGAATCGGGCCCATTTGTCGAGCTCGCTCAATTAACGCGTCAAGATGACGATAAACGTAAGTTGTATCGCCTTTTTTGGAGGAATCTGTTGTCGTATTTCGTGATTCGGTCATGAACATGTCTCTTGGTGATTGATTTAATCATTGAATATTTCAACGAATCAACAATTCAATGACTCAATAACTAATAACTAATAACTTAATAAATTAATGAGTGAATGAGTGAATGAGTGAACCATTGAACAATGCCCCGTTGTGAATACTCACCAACGGGGCATATTAGTCATACGTCAAATTTAAACGTAATCCTTGTACTTTTCAAGAAAACGAACAGGCTTAGCTAAGGCATCACGTCGGAAAGGGTCGCCCAATTCACGTGTACACATGATTTCGATCACGCATGTTTTACCTTCATTCATTTGCATGTCAACCGCACGCTTTAATGCTGGGCCGACATCTTCAAGCTTGTCAACGATGATGGCTTCTGCACCCATTGCCTTAGCAATGTCAGCAAAACTTTCGCTCTCTAACTCGCCTGCAACAAAACGACGGTTGTAGAAATCAACTTGGTTTTTCTTCTCAGCACCCCATTGACGGTTGTGGAAAACCACCGCAGTAACAGGAATGTCGTGTCGAACCGCAGTCATGATTTCAACCATGCTCATGGCCCATGCACCGTCACCGGCGTAAGCAATGGCTGGGCGGTCTTTAGCAGCTAACTTAGCGCCAATGATTGTAGGTAAAGCGTAACCACAATTGCCAAAACTCATCGGTGCAAAAAAGCTACGGGGCTCTTCAAAACGCAAGTAACTATTGGCGACTGAGTTGATGTTACCGATATCGGTTGACACCATCGCACGGGGTGGCATGGCTTTTTCAAGTTCACGCAAAACTTGACGTGGGTGTAAGTATTCGCCACCTGAAAAAGGCTTCTCACCTTTTGCTTCTTCGATCATGTCTAAGCTGTATGGGTCGGTTTCGTGCGTCCACGCGTCAAGTTCTTTTTCCCACGTATCTTTTTCAGCTTTGATGATTTGTGCACGGGCTGCTTTGTTTGCATCACATGCTAACGTTTTGCCTTCTAATCGTGCTGACAATGCCTTGGCAGTCGCTTTTGCATCACCACAAATACCCACTGTGATTTTTTTAACCAAACCTAAATTCGTGTGATCAGCTTCAACTTGAATGATTTTGGCATCTTTAGGCCAATAATCTAAACCGTGCTGAGGTAAGGTACCAAAGGGGCCCATACGTGAACCTAATGCAATGACCACGTCAGCTTGTGCAATCAGTTTCATACCCGCTTTGCTGCCTTGATAACCCAAGGGGCCTGCCCATAAAGGGTGGCTTGCAGGGAACGCGTCGTTTCGTAAGTAACCGGTTACAACGGGGGCACCTAGACGCTCGGCAAGCGCTTTGCATTCTTCAACTGCGTCACCCATCACCACGCCACCACCGGCTAAAATCACCGGAAATTTGGCGGTTGCAAGTAACGCTGCTGCGGCAGCTAAACTGTCTTCGCCACCTGCGCCACGATCAACACGCATTGGCTTAGGAATTTCACAGGTGACTTCACCGTAAAAATAATCACGGGGAATATTTAATTGTGTTGGGCCCATATCGCTCATGGCACGATCAAAACAACGTGCTGTGAACTCTGCCATGCGCTTGGGGTTGCAAACGTGGCCTTGGTATTTTGTAAACTCTTCAAACATAGGTAACTGGTTGGCTTCTTGAAAGCCGCCTAAACCCATACCCATGGTGCCTGTTTCAGGCGTAATGATCACGACAGGGCTGTGCGCCCAGTAGGCTGCAGCGATTGCTGTGACGCAATTGCTAATGCCAGGGCCGTTTTGACCGATTACTACGCCATGCCGACCTGATACGCGAGCATAGCCGTCAGCCATGTGGGCGCCACCTTGCTCGTGCACAACAGGAATCAGCCGAATACCGGCGGGTGCAAATATGTCCATAGCGTCCATAAATGCAGAACCCATAATGCCAAACATATCAGTGACGCCATTGGCCACTAATGTTTCAACAAATGCTTCTGAAGGGGTCATTTTTTGAACGCCTTCAACAGCGGTACGTTTTGTTGCAGATGTGCTCATGATATCTCCAATATAGTGGAATCAATTATTCCGTTTTTCTAACTACAAGCGTATTCTAGAGCTTGTATTCACACCTTGTCAACGATTTTTATAGAAATTAGAATAAATTGTTCTAATTTATCAAATTATTGTAATATAAGAGCCATGATGACTAAAAACAATATAAACAATACAAACAATGCAAACGATTTGCACGACGCCAATGAACCCAAAGCTTTGATCAATGGTGATACCCCCACTTTGCGATTATTTTCGTTGCTTGAAGTGATTGCCGAAAAAAATACCCCATTTAGCCTTCAAAACGTTGCAGATGACACGGGCATACCTAAACCCACAGCACACCGTATGTTGCAACAATTAGAATCAGCTGGCATTTTGCAACGTATCGGCAATGGGCGTTTATATAGTGTTGAAAACCGTTTAATGCGATTGGCAGAAAATTTACTCATTAACAACACCACGCAAGGTGCCCGCCACGCAGTCTTGAGCAACCTCGTTAAAGAAGTCGGCGAAAGTTGCAACATTACCGCCTTATCAGGTGGCGAAGTGCTCTACCTTGATCGAGTTGAAACAGCAAAGCCACTGCGCTTTTATTTACACTCAGGCTCGCGCGTGCCGGCCCACTGCTCTGCAACGGGTAAATTATTTTTAAGCCAAATGACGCCTTCACAACGTAAACGTTTATTAGCGGTTGCACCGCTTGAGCAATTTACACGCGACACCATTACGCAATACGAAGCACTTGAGTCTGAAATCGAACAGGTTCGTAAAGTAGGTTATGCGTTTGATCGCGAAGAGTTTTTACCAGGCTTATTGTGTATTGGTGTTTTAGTACCGAGCAGCCAAAGTAAATCAAATATGGGTCTGGCGCTTCAGGCACCTGTTATTCGCTTAGATGAGAACAAAGCACTCAGCTTTTTAACTGCCCTTCGTGCAGCGGCTCAAGCCATTGCAGACATTAACCATGACGCCATTGAGCCACCCAAATCATGAAAGATATTGCCCTAATTAAACCAGACCGTACTGTAAATGTTCGCGATACCTTTGGTATTGATCTTGAAATGACCGTACCTGCTTTTACGCAACGCGACGAGCATGTGCCAGAAATTGACTCGGCATACCGTTTCAACCCACAGGCTACATTGGCAATTTTGGCAGGGTTTGCATTTAACCGTCGTGTGGTTATTCAAGGTTTACACGGCACGGGTAAGTCAACCCATATTGAACAGGTGGCTGCACGTTTGAACTGGCCCTGTTTGCGCATCAACCTTGATGGCCATATTAGTCGTCTAGATTTAGTGGGCAAAGACATGATTGTCTTGCGTGATGGTCAACAAGTCACAGAATTTCAAGAAGGCATGTTGCCATGGGCCTTACAACGACCTATGGCTTTAGTGTTTGATGAGTATGATGCAGGCCGTCCTGATGTCATGTTCGTCATTCAACGCGTACTTGAGCGCGAAGGCAGCTTTACATTGCTTGACCAACAAAAAGTGATTAAGCCCCATGCGTCATTTCGTATGTTTGCCACCATGAACACGTTAGGTCAAGGCAACCTAAGCGGGCTCTACCATGGTACCCAACTGATGAACCATGCACAGCTTGACCGTTGGAATATTGTTACCTCGCTTGACTATTTGCCTGAACAAGAAGAACAAGCTATTGTGCTGGCCCGTGTGCCATCATTTAATACTGACAACGGCCGTAAACACATAGCGGCCATGGTCGCTATGGCTGGCCTAACTCGCCAAGGGTTTGCAGTGGGTGATCTATCAATTTTAATGTCGCCTCGCACCGTTATTACTTGGGCTGAAAACACTGAAATCTTTAAAGATGTTGACTTAGCCTTTCATCTTTCATTTCTGAATAAATGCGAAACCGCTGAACGCGCTGTAGTGGAAGAATACTATCAACGATGTTTTAATGCGCCACTCGCTTCACTCAACGCGCTGGGTGTGGCAACCCCTTATGACCCAACATAGTCAAACGTCGATCAAAGCACTTGAGTCAGTTTGTGGCGCCATGGTGCGTGCACTGACGGGTGATGCCGCGCTGCAATGGTCAGGTCAAACCTTGTATCAAGGTACTCTCGTGGTGCCTCTGCTGGCAGCACATCAAAGTGACGTGCCATTTGATCTTGATAATCAGCGTGCACTCATTGATGGGGCAGGGCTTAAATTAAAATTTAGTCATGCCGTGTTGCATGGTCAGCACGCGCCGAGCGACCCGATTGAGCGTTTAGTTTACGAACTACTTGAGCAACTTAGAGTTGAAGCCTTAGTGCCTAAAAAATGGCCGGGTGCAGCACATAACTTAAAAAAACGATTTTTTAAGTGGGCGCAAGCTTTTATTGATTCGGGTTTAACTGAAACGGCTTTAGGCGTGTTGATGTTCACCATTGCGGTGATGACGTGGTCGCGGTTAAACAGTGAGGACGTTCCTGACCACATGTCTGATTTAATGGAAGTCACGCGTGCCAACATTCATACCGACATCGGCGTTCATATCATGGGCCTACGTCGTGATCGATACAACCAAACAAAATACCTTGCACATGCATTAGCTTTGGCAAAGTGGGTTAACGCTACCATTCAAGCCGCCGAATCAAATGCAAGCGGCAACAAATCTATTAATCGACGGCGCACAGGTTTTGCCCTTCCCCTCCATTTTGAGTCGGCCAACATCACACCTCCACCTGTCGCACACGGCTGTAACAGCCGATCGTGGGAAAGTGGCGGGCAAATGTATCGCGTTTTTACGCGCGCTTACGACAAAATAGTCAACGCCACACAATTGGTGCGCACCGCCCAACTCGTTGAGTTTCGCCAACAAATCGATCAAGAGGTCGTAAAAAGCGGCATACACGTGCAACGCTTGGCACGCATCTTTAAGCAGCGCTTGGCTACCGTTAAGCGTGAAGGTTGGCGATTTGCTCAAGAAGAGGGCTATTTAGACGGCAGCCGCTTGTCTCAACTGATTACCGACCCCAACCAGCATGCCATTTTTAAAGATGAACAACCGCGATTAATCAATGACTGTGCGGTAACAATTTTGATTGACTGTTCAGGGTCAATGAAAGCTCACGCACAACCCATTTCATTGATGGTTGATTTAATCGGTCGCGCCCTTGATATGGCGGGTATTGAAATAGAAATATTGGGTTTTTCAACCCAAGCCTGGAATGGCGGTCGTGCCAGACGCGATTGGGAACGTGCCGGTCAACCTGAATTACCGGGTCGTTTAAACGAACGACTACATCTCATTTTTAAATCAGGAAATGTATCGTGGCAACGTGGTCGCCAAGGCATTGCAGCATTACGTAAACTTGATTTGTTTAAAGAAGGGGTTGACGGCGAGGCGGTTGAATGGGCCTGCGACCGTTTAATGGCGCGGCCGGTTAAGCGTCGCATACTCATGGTGGTAACAGATGGTTGCCCGATGGACACCGCCACCAACCAATGCAACGATGAGTATTACCTTGACCAACACCTTAAACAAGTACTGACTAAGCAAGCGCAACTTGGTCAAGTCGATATTTGTGCCTTAGGCGTTGGGCTTGACCTTGGGTGGTTTTATAAACGACGTTTAGCGATTGATACTGAAGCCACCATCGACAACAACACCATCATGTCGATCGTTGATTTATTAACTGCTAATCATCACTTTTTTTCATCATTGTAGTGATACCAATGATATAAAAATCGTTGCCCAAACCGACGAAACGGTGCAAAAGCACGTGAGCGCACAACGTTAAAAACGTTAGGGTATTCAAGCTCTGAATTGTATATTGGCAAATCTAGCATTGACATCTGTTTGCCCGCAATACGTTCGGCCATACGACGACCGGCATGGGCAGAAAAAGACACGCCATTGCCACCGTAACCCACCGAATAAAAAACTGATTCACTGGCGATGGGTTGCATAATGCGCGGCATCATGTCGTGACTGACATCAACCCAGCCCCACCATGAGTAATCAATTTGTATGCCGGTTAACGCAGGGAACTTACGATGTAAGCCTTCAACCAACATAGCCATGTGTTTAGGGTTGCTCGCATCGGCGCCGGTAATTGCACTACGGCTACCCATTTGCACTCGATTGTCAGGCAACAATCGGTAATAAAAGCGCAAGGTACGGGTATCGGTGATGACTTCGTTCGTTAAAAAATTAGTGGCTTTGAGCTCTTCTGGTGTGAGAGGCCGTGTAACCAGCGAATTTGATAAAATCGGCATAATTTTAGAATCAAGGCTGCGATGCATGCCGTTACTCGTGTAACCGCCGGTTGCAAAGCCAACTGCACGGGCTTTAACCACGCCACCCGGTGTGCGTAAATAATGCATGCCGTTACGCGTTTCCATATCAAGCACGGGGCTACCGGGGTGTACTTTCACACCTAACTTGCGCGCCATACGTAAATACCCAAAAGCCAATTTCAATGGGTGCACACCAATACCGTCAGGTTCGTGCATAGCGCCAAAGCTTTCAGCATCGTTAACGTACTGTTCTTTAACGTCGCCTTTACTCAACATTTTGGTGTCGTAACCAAACACCTCACGCATCACACGGGCTTCGCTACTTAAAAAATCCATCTTCGATTCTTTATGAGCAATGTAAAGGTGGCCACCGCCCTGCGGTTCGCATTCGGGCACTTCAGCCACGAGGCTCTTAAAGGTTTCAAAACCTTCACGTATTTCTGCATCAAGACGTAATGCTGTTTCTTTGCCCCAACGCTCTATCCACTGTGAACGATACAAGCGACCGCTCGCATTTTGACCTTGACCGCCATTGCGGCTGGTGCAACCCCATGCGGTGCCATTGGCTTCGAGTACAACAGCTTTAATGCCATGCTCTCGCGCTAAAAATAAAGCGGTTGATAAGCCGGTAAACCCAGAACCCACAATAACCACATCGGCTTCAATATCAGCTTCAATAGGGCCGTCATCTTCTGGTGGTGTACCCGCTGAAGCAACCCAATAAGTTGGGGCATACTGACGGCCTTGGCCTGGGTTGCGGTCAACTAAAGGGTCATAATGTGGGTCATAAGGTTTGAGCAAGTTTTCAATTTTTGTCTCGGCGTTCAATTCATTCTCCGACGAAGTCAATCTATTTTGGCTTCGATAAATATATTTTAGGTGCGTCGAAATAGAGCAGCCATGCACCAAAGAATAGCGACTCTGCTATGTGAGGGTTAGCACCAGATGAGAGATTTTGATAGAGCCAGAAAACCCCTCGTCGTCTCTGGCTCTATCAAATAAGCCTCGCTGGCTCTACGGCTAATGGTTCTGGGAAAATAATATACAAACATCAGCGATTAAAAAAAAATCGAAACACGTCATTGAAACAAAGTACAAAAAGGTTGGTTTACATATGAGTTCGTCACAAAACACCGTAACCGTTGAAACGTTAAAAGCGTTTGTACAAGCTTGGAATGATCACGACTTAGAAGCTTTAATGCGTTTTGTGACTGACGATTGCGAGTTTCATGCTGTCGGTGGCCCCGACATACTAGGTCGTACGTTTAAAGGCTCCGCACAATTGCGTGAAGGTTTTGCTTTAGCTTGGCAAACCTGCCCCGATGCATCATGGTCAGATGGTGACTATTTTGTATCTGGTGATCGCGGCGTGGCTGAGTGCACCTTTGCTGGCACCAAATCTGACGGGTCTCGTATAGAGGCTCGAATGGTCGATGTATTTACATTCCGTGATGGCAAAATCGCGGTTAAAAATGCATTTAGAAAGGATCGTCCTACGATCACAAAACGTTAATTATTTTCCTGGAGACATAAAATGATATTAAAAAAAACAATTGCGTTATCAGTATTAGCTGTCAGTGCGCTGATTTCAACCAGCGTTTTGGCTACCACGTTTAAAGTTGCTTTAGGCGATCCCCAGGGTAGTGGTGGCCAATGGGAATTGGCCACATTCTTTAAAAAGTCGTTTGAAGAGAAGGTCGCTGGTAAACACAAGATTGACTTGTTTCCTAATAGTCAGCTCGGTGATGAGCAAGACACCGTTAGCAACGCAGCAATGGGCGCACTCGATTTTTCAACTTTAGCGATCAACAACCTCACACCTTTTTCACCTACAGTGGGAGTATTGACTCTGCCTTACGTCATTCAAAGTGCCGAAGAGGCCAAAATTTTGACCACAGGCCCTTTGTCGAAAGAATTGATTGCTAATACCGTTCGTGATGCCAAAGTGCGTATTATAGGCTGGTCATACACCGGCTTTCGCGTGTTGACCAACTCTAAAAAACCTGTCACCACTCTTTCAGACCTCAAAGGTCTTAAAATTCGCGTACCTAAAAACGAAATTATGATTGCAACCTACCAAGCATGGGGCCTTAACCCTGTGCCAATGGCTTGGTCAGAAACGTTTACGGCATTGCAACAAGGTGTTGTTGATGGTCAAGACAACCCATATGCAACCATCGAGGCTATGAAGTTTTACGAAATTCAAAAATACATCACAACTATTCGTTATGTATTTTCTCTTGAGCCGTTGATCATGAGCGAATCAGTCTTTCAAAAACAGCCTGCTGATGTTCAAAAAGCCATACTTGAAGCCGGTGCAGCGGCAACTGAGCACAGCTTTGTATGGTTAAAAGCATCAGAAGACAAAATAAAACAAGAGTTGATGGCTAAAGGTATGCAAATTTCTGCCCCTGCTGACGACGAAAAAGAATGGATCAGCAAAGCCACCACGCAAGTATGGCCAAAGTTTTACCAGAGTATTGGCGGAAAAGATAAACTTGACCAAGCTTTAAAAGCACTCGGTCGTTAATTAAAACGTCCCGCTTTTAACTTTCATGCACAGGTTTGTTATGTAAATTAGGTAACAGGGGTTTCATCTCTGTTACCTAATTACTTGAAAATTAAAATTTCCTTACTTAATGGCGTGTAGAAGCGTGGAGCGCGTTTATTAACACCCACCTTTTAATCAGCTTTTGATTGGTCATAAAAAGGGCCTCACCTTTGCACGATTGATCAATTGGCATCTCCAGTCAGTTGAGATTCACCTTTAGGAGCAACTCGCCATGGCGAAGCTTCATACCGTACTTAAAAAATTAAACAACGTCGAAACAGTCGTTTGTGAATGCTTGCTTGCCAGTTTCGTGGTCCTGTTGTTTGCGCAGATAATTGCCAGGCAAGTGTTTAATCATTCACTTGCCTGGAGCGAAGAACTATCAACTTACATGTTTGTTTGGTTTGCATACTTGGCTGCTGTTGTAGCCACCAAAATGTCGGCCCACAACCGTGTTACCTTCCAATTTCAATACTTCCCACCTTGGGTTGGTAAATATTCAATGATTTTGGCTGATTTAATTTGGATCACTTTCAACGTTTATTTTGTTTACCTAAGCTACCAGTTTACTTTTGTGCACATGAATGTTTTTTGGAAGTCGCAGACACTCGGCATTCCTATGAAATATTTTTATATGATTTTGCCGATAGCATTCAGCCTAATAACTATTCGCATTTTGATCAATCTATACGCCACTATATTTTTAGGCGTGGAACAGATTGGCCCCGAAACGGCTGAATTGCAAAAACTAAAACAACAAGCCGCACAAAAAGCTTAATTTAAGCATTGTGACTACAAGAGAAGAGACATGGATACCTTTGTAGCAGAACTATTATTTGGTGGTTTTTTTATACTGCTTTTATTGGGTACGCCCATATCGGTTGCGTTGGGTGGCGCCGCAATGATGGCATTTTTGGTGCTTGATAAAAACCCTATTACCTTTGTGCAAATTGCCTTTACTTCGGTTGGCAGCTTTCCGCTTATGGCATTACCCGCCTTTATATTAGCAGGTGCTTTAATGGAAACAGCCGGTATATCGAAGCGATTGGTCGATATTGCTGAATCGTTAGCCGGCCCCATTACGGGTGGTTTGGGGGCTGCCACCATTTTGGCCTGTTTATTCTTTGGTGCCATTTCAGGTTCAGGCCCCGCCACGACTGCTGCGGTGGGTATGCTGATGATACCTGCCATGACCAAGCGTTCTTACAACACAGCGTATGCATCAGCGGTCACAGCTGCTTCGGGTGGCTTAGGTATTATCATTCCACCTTCTATACCGATGGTTATTTTAGGTGTTTCAGCAATGGGTATGATAGCCCCGCCTGAAGCCGTTGCGAAATTCGGTCAGTTTTCATCAATTTCAATACCCAAACTGTTTGCTGCCGGTGTTATACCGGGCCTGCTGATGGCTGCAGGTTTAATAGCGATGAACTACTTTATTTCAAGTAAAAAAGGCTATCGTGGTTTATCTGATAATTGGTCTGTGCAAGACTTAAAAGTTGCGTTACGTCGCGGTATCTGGTCTATTTTGGCACCAGTCATTATTTTGGGGGGTATTTATACCGGTATCTTTACCCCAACTGAATCAGCGATTGTAGCCATTTTTTATACCTTGTTTGTAGGTATTTTTATTCATAAAGAAATTCAGTTTAGACTTGCCGTGGCCGCACTACGAACCACTACTTGGATAACTGGTCGCATACTATTGATTCTTTTTACTGCAACTGCTTTTGGTCGACTTTTAGTTGAAACACGTATGCCTGCGGCAATAGCTGAATCATTATTAAGCTTGACCGACAGTATTTACATCATCTGGCTCTTAATTATTGCATTATTGCTGTTTGTGGGTATGTTTATGGAAACGTTAGCAGCAATCATGATCTTAGTACCCGTTTTATTACCTATTATGTTCATAATGGGCGCTGATCCGACCCATGTCGGTATAGTCATAATTTGTACTATTTCAATTGGTTTTCAAACCCCACCGTTAGGTGAAAATATCTTTGTGGCCTCGGGTATTGGGGGTGAAACGGTTGAACGCATTGTTGCAAAGATATGGCCGTTTGTGCTGGTGTCTTCATTCACCGTGGTTATTATTGCGTTCTTTCCACAACTCTCATTATGGTTACCGGGCTTGATGGGGTATAAATAAATAACAGACTTAAATTAGATTCTATTTCTAAATTGTTGCATCGAATCTAATATGAGCTGAGCTAATTTAATAATCAGCTGTAAACGAATTAGGTTTAACGACCGGCCAACAAATCTACCGTTTGCGCTAAGCGTTTTATACCTTCCTCAATCGCTGAGGAAGGTATTGATTGGTAGCCTAGTCGAACGTAATTACCCGGCGGTTTGTCTGCCATAAAAAAAACATCGCCGGGTTCAATTAATACGCCTACTTTTGCTGCCTCTATACCTAATGTTATGGCATCAACTGATTCGGGCAGACGTAACCAACACGACCCGCCCCCACTCACCGGTACAACCTTGCATTGTGGGGCGAAGCGAGTAAGTGCCTGAATTAAAACTCCATAGCGCTCTTTCTGTGCAGACGCCATACGTCTTAACTGCGCGTCATTGTGGCCAAGCGAAATAAATAATGCCAAAGTACGCTGAATAAATGTTGAAGGGTGCCTAAGCATCAAGCGTCGTAACGCTCTGAGTTCTGCAATCAACTGCGGTGCCGCCACAATAAAGCCGATGCGTAAGCCAGGCGCTAAACTTTTGGTTAGGCTACCAATGTAGATGACACGGTCATTTTGATCTAAGCTTTTTAAAGCAGGTATAGGTTCGCCTTCAAAGCTATTTTCACTTTCAAAATCGTCTTCAATAATTATTAAATCATGCCGGTTTGCTAACTCAAGTAACTTCTCTCGCTGAGCAAGCGGCATGGTGACACCGGTTGGGCATTGATGGCTAGGTGTGGTGTAGAGATAATCAAAATCTTTTAGATCTTCTGAAATAATTAAGCCGTCTGGGCCGATCGATAAGGGCACCACTTTTTGTGTGCGACTGGCAAAAATATTACGTGCATCGGGGTAACCCGGGTCTTCTATACCCACTCGCGTTTTTGATCGAATCAATAAGTCGGCCACCATATATAAAGCGTGCTGTGCGCCAACCGTGACAATCAATTCTTCAGCCCCAGCCCAAACACCTCTACGGGGTAATATTTTAGTTCTAATTTGTTCAACCAACGACGCATCGTCGCGGGTAATCAAATCGGGAGCCCATTCTTTAATATCAAGCACGTTTAATGTTTTGCTACAGCTTTCACGCCACGCGGCGGTTGGAAATAGCGCTTGATCAAGTTGGCCATACAAAAAGGGAAAGGGGTATTTCTGCCAATCTGCCGGTTTTACAATACTGCGTTGTTGCGATGGATGTAAACAAAACCGTTTGTGCCAATCGGTTTGACTGGCCGTTTGTGTGGCCTGATTGTTTTGATTGTGTTGACTGCTTAAATGATTTAAATCAATTAGATGAGTTAGATTGCTTTGATTGCTTTGATTGTTTTGATTACCTTGCTTATGTGGGTGAGTTGATTTTTGTAACAATGAGCCTTTCAACACATCATCGCTTACAAAATGACCCCGCCTTTCGCGCGAAACCAAAAACCCCTCATCGCTTAACTGCTGATACGCTAAAACCACCGTAATGCGACCGACCCCAAGCTGTTCTGCCATTTCACGGCTAGATGCAACCGCCGCGCCGGGTGACAAGATGCCTTTTAAAATAGCTGTCACCAACATTTCACGAATTTGCCCTTGAAGGCTCAAATGTGGCCTTGAAGATTGTGTAAAGAGTTGTTTCCACATGGCGTCATGCATACATCTAGCGCCTTATTTTAAAAAAACATTTATATTTTTATTATCGCGAATAAAATTAAATTGCGTATGATGCCAGTATAGCCACAAGACAAAGGCAAGTGAAACATGAAAGCCATCACCACACTGATTAATGCTCAATCACTCTCAACCCTAATGCATAGCGAGCCAAACCGTTTGTTAGTGCTTGATTGCAGTCACGATCTAGCCAAACCTGCTGCGGGCCGACAAGCTTATGGTGCAGCGCACATACCGGGCGCTCACTTCATAGCATTAGACGACACGTTAAGTGGTGAAATGACCGGTAAAAATGGCCGCCACCCCTTGCCTGACCGTGCGGAATTGGTGCAAGCCATGCGCCTACTCAGTGCAGACGATGACACGCAAATTGTGGCCTACGACAATGCGGGTGGTATGTATGCTGCACGCTTGTGGTGGCTCATGCGTTGGCTAGGCCACAATGCTGTGGCCGTGCTTGATGGGGGCATTCAAAGCTGGCAAGCCGCTGGTCTACCCGTTAGCGACCAACCCTCTGTGGCACCACAAAAAGGGTCTTTTTCAGCACATCCGCCGCTAGTCGGTACGGTAAATTATGCCGATGTGAAAGCAAACATAACCACCCAACGCCATCTTTTAATTGATGCGCGTGGTGCTGATCGCTACCGCGGTGAAAACGAAACGCTTGACCCAATCGGTGGCCACATACCGGGCGCAGTGAATCACGTTTTTAGATCAAATCTTGAAGAAAACGGTTTATTTAAAACACCCGAAGCACTTCGTGCAACATTTACGGGGATCATCGGTAAACGGTCTGGGGCAGACATCATTATGCAATGTGGTTCGGGCGTAAGCGCTTGCCACAACCTATTGGCGTTCGAAGTAGCGGGTATACCTGGTGCATTGCTTTACCCCGGCTCATGGAGCGAGTGGTGCACACAAGAAGGTGCTGAAATCGCAACGGGGCCTTAGTAGGGTATGACTTTGGGCTGAGCTTGGTGAGGCT
>JBDNHM010000435.1:0-2635 GCA_041688825.1 Burkholderiaceae bacterium
GGTATCAATTCACCGAACTTACTTAACGTCTGATGGCCGCAAGGCACCCTTACCAACTGTTAAAAAGTTATGCGCAAGTGCTGGCCCTTTGACGGGCGCAAGCATCAAAATTAGCGCCCCCAAGCGTCGCGATGATGGCGCCCTTTGCATTGGCATTAGTGAAGGCATTGAAACCGCCCTGGCAGCCTCTACGCTATTTGGCGTACCAGTTTGGGCCGGTGTTAGCGCGCATGGTTTGGCCGCATTTGAGCCACCACCTAATGTGAAAAATATTTATATTTTTGGTGATAACGATGTGAACCAAGTCGGGCAAGATGCTGCGGCAAAACTAGCTCAGCGATTAACGTACCAAGGGCACATTGTGCGCGTGCATACGCCGGCAATTGTCGGTGATTGGAATGATGAACTTCAAACATTGGGGGCGATTGTATGAACAACTTAGCCAAACTAAACCCAGACACCCCACCCGTTGAAACATGGCCCGAACCACAAGCATTGACAGGCCCTGAACTAGAGCGCGAACCATACCCATGTGATGCATTACCAGCCGGTCTACGCGCTGCGATTGATGACGTGGCTGCAACAACCCAAGCGCCATTCGCGATGTGTGCCACTAGTGCCCTAGCAGCGTTATCAGTGGCAGTGCAAGGGCACATCGACGTTCAGCGCAACAACCAACTGAAGGGCCCAACATCATTATTTGCTCTAATCATTGCCGAAAGTGGCGAGAGAAAAAGTACCGTTGATAAGTTTTTTACTCGAGCGATTCTTAGGTACGAAAAAGAACAAGCAGAGGTAATGAAGCCTGAGATTAAAAAATATACTGCTGAGTTGATGGCTTGGACTGCAAAAAAAAATGGAATTCAGGAATCAATAAAGTATGCTGCAAAAAACGCACAGCCTACCTTAGAGGATACAAACCGGCTCATTGAGATTGAAGCCGGCCAACCGATAGCGCCCAAGGTGCCTACTTTTATTTTTGGTGATGCAACGCCTGAGGCGCTGATTTATGAATTACATAAGAATTGGCCTTCAGGTGGCGTTATCTCAAGCGAAGGCGGCACCGTGTTTGGCAGCCACGGAATGAGCGCCGATACAGTGATGAGGAACTTAGCCACACAAAATATTTTATGGGATGGTGGCGAATTAAAAATTAGTCGCAAAACGTCGGAGTCGTTTACGATTCGTGGCGCCCGGCTTACAGTCTGCGTCGCTGTCCAACACCCGGTATTGGCCGAGTTTTTAGCCAAGGCCGGCGACATTGCCAGAGGTAGCGGTTTTCTTGCACGATTTTTAGTGGCATGGCCAGAGAGCACCCAAGGCAACCGGCCCTACATAGAACCAAGCGGGACTTTACGGGGGCTCGATGCGTATGATGCGCGAATCACGGCACTGCTGAACCAGCAACTTAATTTTGACGAAACCGGCAATGGTCTAGAGCCACAACTACTAACCCTGTCAAGCGGGGCGAAAAAATATTGGGTGGATTTTTACAATTTGATTGAGAAAGAGATTAAATCAACGGGCACCCTAGCAACCGTGAAAGATGTTGCAAGCAAAGTAGCTGACAACGGCGCTAGATTGTCTGGATTGTTTCACTGTTACGAGTATGGCTTAGATGGACAAATAAGTGTTGAGTCTATGCAGGCAGCTTGCAACATTGTGATGTGGCACCTAAACGAGTCAAGGCGCCTACTTGGTGAGTTGGCTCAAGACCCGGCTATTAGTATGGCTGCAAAATTAGATGGCTGGCTGATAGCACGCTGCAACGTGCGAGGCACCAACCAGATATTGTTAAGAGAAATTCTTCAAGGTGGCCCAAACATTTTACGTGACAAACGAAAATTAGAGCCAATACTTGATGAACTAATTGATTCTGACCGAGCCAGACGAGTCAAAACAGGGCGCAAAGAACTTGTTTATGTAAACCCCGCGTTACTTATTGGGGGCGTGTGATGGGCTTGATGGCATTGCTAGAAAGCATAAACAACCAAGCTGCTACCGCTACAACTGCTACAACTGCTACACATGGGGGAGGAAGTGTAGCAAGTGTAGCGAATGTAGCAGTAGCAACCCCGCCTATTCTTAAAACCGAGCGCCCATATTTAAGATTGGTTAGGGCAGGCGCCCCCCCTACTGAGCATGAGGCAGTCACTATTGAACAGCGTCGACAATTATTTGAATCGAAGGGTTTTACTGCTGCTGAATCAGAATCACTGGCTCATGGCTTGATGCTGCGTGACCGAGATGTAGTAGACAACCGGCGGGCGTGCGGTGAGTGCCGGAACTGGTTCGGTGGCCGGTGCAAGCTGCGGCTATACCCCATTGGCGATGAACCGTTGATTTATGCACTGCACCGGTGTGATGGATTTGAAACTTAAAACAAATCAAAATGCCACACAGCAAGCCCGAGGCACAAGTACCTGCAAAGTAATTTGACCCATCGGGGGTAGTTATTCACCGGCACACGACAGTGCCACATCGAGCCAACAGGAAGGCGCAGGTTGCACGATTGGGGGCGAATTAGTGCTTCGGTATAGGTGGCGGGTACCAAACATAGCGCCGGCTAAGGCGTGGGGCACCTGAAAACAAGCATCAAGCCCCTGCTCATACCAGCCATAAAATCCAGTTAAAA
>JBDNHM010000092.1:0-1265 GCA_041688825.1 Burkholderiaceae bacterium
CGCTCAAGTTGGCTTCGCGTGCTTGCCATTTTGGGTCATTTAAAATGATCGACCGCATGATGCCCGGCAAGACACCTGCAGTAAGTGGGGGCGTTAGCCATTCTTGCGACCCCTTGGGTTTGATAAACACACTTGATCTGCCCCCTTCGGTGACGAACCCTTGTTCATTCACAAACAGCGCATCAAAGCCCCCACGCGAAACGGCTAATTGCCAAGCTTGGTCGTACGTTGTGCGGTGACTGACTTTATGTTGCAACAAAGCATTGCCTGAATGCATGCGTGCATCTGTCGGGTGCACAAACAAATCTGTTGCCCAAAATATTTTGACTGTTGTGTTTGCTGTGAAGATATCGAGTTTTGCAAGCGTGTAACGTAAAGTGCCGTCGCTCGTTAAATCTAAACGTAGCCGATATTCAAGCGCAGGGTCGCAATCAACGCAGGCTTGATTAAGCGTGTGCATGGCATCGTCAACGTTCAATGCAATACCCAATGCATGAGCCGATTTTGTTAAACGTTGCAAGTGTTTTGTTAAATGTTGTGCAACTGACTTTTTAACGAGTATGGTTTCAAACAAACCGGTTGCGCTAGGTAACGCTGTTAAAAACTCGGCTTTCAGGTTGCACTCTTGCCATTCCAAATCAATATCAGAGCCATGCGTAATGCCAGCACCTACCCCTAGGGTAAAGGTCGATGTCTGTGAAGCCGGGTGGGCTAGAAGTTCAACCGTACGAATGGGTACACTCAAAGAAAAATCACCATTCGGGTCGAGCCAACCTAAGGCACCACAATAGAAACCACGCTCGTGCGTTTCAAGTGCCTGTATGATTTCCATGCTTCTTTTTTTGGGCGCGCCGGTTACCGACCCGCACGGAAAAACCGCCGTCAAAATTTCCATTAAATTGAGGTCAGCCTTGGCGGTAGCCTCGACCGTTGAGGTCATTTGCAACACATTGCCATGTCTGGCAACTTCAAACAATTGTGGCACCTTCACGCTGCCCAGTTCTGCCAAACGACTTAAATCATTTCTAAGTAAATCGACAATCATGACATTTTCTGCTTGATTTTTTGGGTCGCTGGCCAGTTCAGAGGCCGATGCGTGCAGAGCACTTGCGGTGCCTTTCATAGGCATGGCTTTCAATGTATTGCCACGACGTTCAATAAACAGCTCGGGTGAATGCGACAATATGTACTGTGTGCCATGCTGAATAAACGCACCGTAGCGGCCGGGTTGGCGCGCGCGTAAACGGCTGTAAAGCGCCAAGGGC
>JBDNHM010000436.1:0-1047 GCA_041688825.1 Burkholderiaceae bacterium
AATATAAAGTTTAAAAATCTTTTACAATTGCAAGCTAACGTAAAAAAACACCTGCCGGTGTAGCTCAGTTGGTAGAGCAGCTCACTTGTAATGAGAAGGTCGAGGGTTCGATTCCTTTCACCGGCACCAAATACCTGTTAAAAATATTACAGTAAGCCTTTGATTTAATAAGGTTATTATAAGATTCTTAACCTATAAAGATGGGGAACAAAAAAACGTTTTTTCCCCATTGTTCCCTAGCAATACCTCTATCAATTCCCCAAGATATTCCCCATAATTTCCCCATAGGGAGAAATATCATGGCATCTTTTGAGAAAAGAGGTAGTGCAATCCGAGCAATCGTTAAGTTTCCTGATGGTAAAAGATCAGCAACTTTTGATACCTTGACCGAGGCTCGCGCCTTGGCCACCAACCTTGAACGACAAAAGCAACAAGGCGCTCTCAAAAACGCCAAGGTGCGCATTGTTGAAGATCTGATACTTGACTACCTGCCTAGAGCTGAAATGACTGACTCGGGTAGGTGGAACAAACTTAGGCTGACGAATTTTTGTAGCAATACCTTAGCAAAGGTATCTCTTGATGATCTAACACCACACCATGTCAATGAATGGATTGCTGAACGTCTCGAGCAAGTCAAGGCTGGCACTGTCAACCGTGAATTAAATTTATGGCGAAGTGTATTCACCCACGGTGTTCAAACGCGCAAATGGCTCACCGTCAACCCTTGCAAAGACGCCATAAAACCACCTGCTGGTGCACGCCGAGATCGGCCGTTATTAACATCGGCAGAAATCGATTCTATTGCGATAGCCACGGGTTACAACAAAGAATCAGGCCTTCACACTAAAACCTCACGCGTTGGGGCTTGCTTCTTTTTAGCCATGGAAACAGCGTTGCGATCGGGCGAGATGTTGCGCATACGGCCAAAGGATTACAACCGCAAAGATAGAACACTGTACATACATGCACTCGAGAAAGGTGGTCGTAAAGGCACCATGAGTGGCACGCGACAGGCTTCTAGATGGGTGCCATTGACAAGCCGGGCTG
>JBDNHM010000006.1:0-1272 GCA_041688825.1 Burkholderiaceae bacterium
AAATACAATTAGGTTTAATTGTTTAATAGTTTTAATATAAAGGCTGAATAAAACAACAAATTAAGGAGTTGACTATGTCTAACTCAGGTAAATGCCCTGTCATGCACGGCGCAAATACGACTGAAAGTAAGTCAGTCATGAGCTGGTGGCCTAACGCGCTCAAACTTGAAATTTTGAATCAGCACGACACCAAAACAAACCCACTTAAAGATTTTAATTACGCAGACGAAGTCAAAAAACTTGACTTTAAGGCGCTTAAGCAAGACATGATCGCGCTCATGACTGAAAGCCAGCCTTGGTGGCCGGCCGATTGGGGTCACTACGGTGGCTTGATGATTCGCTTAACTTGGCATGCAGCGGGCTCATACCGTATTGCAGACGGTCGCGGTGGCGCCGGTACCGGTAACCAACGCTTTGCCCCGCTTAACTCATGGCCTGACAACGTAAACCTAGACAAAGCACGTCGTTTGCTGTGGCCCATTAAAAAGAAATACGGTAACAAGCTGAGCTGGGCCGATTTAATCACTCTAGCAGGCACTGTTGCGTACGAATCAATGGGTCTGAAAACCTATGGTTTTGCGTTCGGTCGCGCCGATATCTGGCAACCTGAAATTGACATCAATTGGGGTTCAGAAAAAGAATGGCTGGCTGATAATCGCTATGCGAGCGAAAGCCGAGAAAGCTTAACAAACCCACTGGCTGCGGTTCAAATGGGCCTCATTTATGTCAACCCTGAAGGCGTTATGGGTCAACCTGACCCGATTCGCACGGCACACGATATTCGTTTAACGTTTGCACGCATGGCAATGAACGACGAAGAAACGGTTGCGTTGACAGCCGGCGGTCACACAGTGGGTAAATGCCACGGTAATGGTGATGTTAATAACTTAGGGCCTGTGCCTGAAGGTGCAGACATCAATGAACAGGGTTTAGGCTGGATCAACCATAAAACCAGAGGTATTGGTCGAGATACCGTCAGCAGTGGTATTGAGGGCGCCTGGACAACCCACCCCACTCAATGGGACAACGGTTATTTTCAAATGCTGCTGAATCACGATTGGGAACTGAAAAAAAGCCCCGCCGGTGCGTGGCAATATGAGCCCGTCAGTATTAAAGAAGAAGATAAGCCTGTTGATGTTGAAGACGCATCGATTCGCTTAAACCCCATCATGACCGATGCTGACATGGCCATGAAAGTAGACCCTGAATACCGCAAGATTTCTGAGCGTTTCTACAAAGACCCTGCTTATTTTTCAGAAGTATTTGCGCGTG
>JBDNHM010000093.1:0-1539 GCA_041688825.1 Burkholderiaceae bacterium
TGTTGTAGTGGCAATTTAAAAGACGTGGTCTAAATAGATCAACTAGTTAGCGCGTTTGGTGTCGAACTCGGGTGATCAGTACCACCGTCTCGGGCCGATCATGTTTGGCAATTCGTGCAAAGTTACGTGCTCTTTGAGCCAAGAGCCACCACAATCCAGTCTCATAATCTGAAAGGCCTACACCTGCGAAGTACAACGGTCGATACAGAAAGTGGGCCACCCAGTTTCGTAGCTGCAGCTCTTGCTCATCTATCGGCCTTGAAAACTGAGACGCTAAACGTTCAAAATAGACTCTCCAAACTTTTGGCTTGTTACCTTCATCGAGTTTCGGTTCACCAGCTTTAATATAGCTGAATGCTTGCTTGATTGCATGCGGTTGTGCACCGTAATCCGATAGGCCCATACGTATTGCGCTAATATTTTTGACGTGACCGTTGGGAAACCAAGTCCTGACGAATCGAGGCTCTTGTGTCTCAACATATCCAGTCAGGCGGTCGAGTTCTCTTGCAGTTAGCACATCCGCCTGAGGTCTAGCCTTACCGGGGCCGATGGATCGATTGTTTTGATCAATCCAACAATGATCGAAATTAAGCGAGATCACTGACCCAAGTCCTTCATGAAATGGAGTCGGGCTCGCCCGCTCAAACGTGGATAGTTCTGTGCCTGTTGTTCGAGCACTTTAGCGACAGCTTTCTTTGCGTAATCTTCCACGATGTTCGGCTGATGGTGGTTAGATTCGACCCAACGACTTCCAATTGCGTTAACCATGAAGCCGTCATGGCCAGCGTTTTCAAGCAGCTTTTCCCAGCGAAAAGTTGGCGGATAGTTCTTACTTGGTGCGCTAACATGCATTTCAGCAGCAACGGCTTCAATCAATTTGTGCCAACTAGATAACGGCGTATCAACGTCCCCCACCACCCACCGGTGGAAGCCGCTGCCAATCACCAAACAAGGCTTAAGCATTGATTTCTTTTTCACTGGCATGATTTATCTCCCTGACCGACATCGTTCGTCTTAAAAAACTGACTCTCAACTACTAGCCACTAAGTTACAATTAGCCTAACGAAATCTTAACAAGACGCGTCAGCTTCCCTCTACAGCAAACAAATGAATAATAATGGCGCAATCTTTCAGATCCCACAACAAGCCAAAACCCTACCAAACCCAAAAACATAACAACCACCATCATCACAGCAACCTACAACTTTGCGAGCACCTTGCCTGATTGCCTTCATTCAGTCGCACAACAAACCTACACCCACAGCGAGCACATCGTTGTTGATGGTACAAGCACTGATGGCACTTAGACATCATCAATCAGCACGCCAACCAAATTGCCACCTTCATTACCGAACCCGACAAAGGCATTTACGACGCCCTGAACAAGGGTTTAAAACTCGCTACTGGTGATGTGGTGGGGTTTTTGCATGCAGACGATCTGTATGCATCTGATGAGGTGCTTTCAAAAATAGCCAAGGCATTTGAAGACCCAGAAGTCTGCGCTGTTTACGCAGAACTTGAGAATACGTGAGTCAACAA
>JBDNHM010000007.1:0-12477 GCA_041688825.1 Burkholderiaceae bacterium
CCTGTCCCTGCATGTTGGCCGCGTTCAAGTATTGCGTTGGTTGTGCAGCCGATGCAGTGTTAAAGGCCGGCATATTTGGCATGCCAACCTGCTGACCAGTCATTAACGCGTTGATATTATTAAGGGGCTGTAATTGACGCATCTGCGCCTCAGCGATCTGTTGCTGACGTAGGGTGTTTTGCTGATTCGAAATGTTTTGCTGTTGTGCAAAATCGTTTTGCATCGTCTGATTGTTAAAAGTGGAGTTGCCCATATTCATTGCGTTCTGGGCTTGTTGCGCACTATTACCAAAATTAAAGGCGGCAAGGTTTTGATTAAATCCTTGATTGTTTAAGCCCATATTGTTTGCAAACGTGTTTGATGCTTGATTAAACCCTTGCTGGTTTGCAGTCATCTGGTTCGCGTACATCTGATTGCCCTGCGACATAGCAGTATTAAGCGCCTGATATTTGTCACGAGCCTGTTGATCGCCAAAGCGGCGTTGAGCCGAGTCGTAGGCGTTGCTACCCGCCGCGATGCCCTGATTTGCAAGCTTTGAGTCAAGCGCGGACTGTTGGCGCTCGGCATCTGGACGCATAAAGTCTAGGGCTTGATTCTGAATATTTTGTACAAAGGCGCTGTCATAAGACGGCATTGCAGGAATGCCGCTCGCTGAAAACTGCCCCGGAAATGCAGGCACACCGCTGCTATCGAGTTGAGTCTTGAGCTGGGGTGCTTGACCCATACGTTCAAAATTGCTCGCCTCTGGCGTCTTGCCAAATTGAGCCATTTGATCGTAATTGATTGGCTTATTAATTGACTCTTGAGCTTGAGGCATCAAATTATTTGCGATGTCGGACCTGCCACGCTGCATCGCCATTTGGCTGTCAAGGGCGGCCTTTGACTGAGCGTCAACATTGGTTGTTTGCGTCCAATTATTATCTTCGCCACCGCTCCACGTCTGGCTACCCCAAGGCGTCACAATGTTGGGCCTATTGGCCTGTGTCTGATACTTGGTCTGCTCCATCGATGAAGCGCCCTGAGCCTCAGCTGCCGCCGCGTAATTGGGTGGGGGTGGGGCAGACCCCTTGCCACCGCCACCCGCCTTTGGAGCGAGGCGTGTAGGCAGCACAAGATTTATCGGCTCACCTAAAGCCTCGAGCTCACGTCTTGACCAGTTATATTTCATATTTTTTTCCTTTCGTCCATTTGCAATCATCGGCACGCATCGTTAATAGAACGATGTCACCACCGTCATCGTGCGCACCTTCGATTCTGCTCAGTTCTGTAAACCCGAGCTGTGTATCAAATTTCATCGCTGAGTCGTTGTTACTGTTAACGATGCCAAACAAAACCTTTAAGCCGGCCTGATTAAACGGGTAATCAAATGCAGCCCAAACGAGTTTTCTCGGGGTTGGTTTTTTACCCAAATTGACCACATGCATCTGGCACGATTTGCCCACAAATCCGTCGTAACCAACCACCCAGTCAATAAATTTTGTGTCTTTATTAACCCAGAAAATTGCTCGCAGATCAGCTGTGGCTCGCACACCGATCTCTCGCAAAAGAATTTCCTTTGCAAGATGTATCTGTTCGGGGGTTGTTGCGGAAACAATCACATCACACCGCCTTTTTTCATCGTCAATGTCGTTGTGATGTATTGAGTCTTTCCCTTGCCTGTTACTGTGAGCGCTAAAGCCCCGTAGTACCCCAAGCCCTCAACTCCAAACCACGGGGTGAAGGTTGAATTGCCCCCACCGAAATAAGACTGGTTCCATCGGTCCTTATTCCAAATCGCTGCCGAAGGCCGTCTTAGTCCAGACTCAACAAGTGGAAACATGTCCTCGTATCGAGTGAAAATTTTCACCCCGATCGTAGGCGCGTCATAAGAAACGAATATTGGCTTGGCCAGCTGAAATGTTTTTAGGTTCGCGGGTGAACCATAATCGTTGTAGCCAGAGAGGTAACGGCCAACAATCGACGAGCCAGCGTTCTTTGATAGATCTTCTCCGTCCGTGTCTCCAGTAAAGCCTTGGCACACCAAGCCGTTTGCCGTGCCGAAGTAGATGGCGCTGCCAATCTGAGTGATGCAAAGCATCGGCATGTTAGAGATCGTGGCCCACGCACCGGTTGTGACATTCATTACGTAGTAGTTGTGTTTGCCTGATTGATCCTCTGGCGTCTTGACCAACAAGAATTGTTGGTTGTAAATCATCTCGAGTTCCCAGCCAAATTCTGTCTTGCTGGCATTAAAATGATCAATCAAGACGGGCTGTATCGCGGCACTTGCGGTCTGATAATCATTTGCAACCCGGCCATTTACTAGCTTACTGATTGGCACAATGCCGAGCGAGGTTGTTATAAACATCTCGCCACCAAAGTTGGTAAATGATCTACGGCCAGCTGGCGTCTCGCCAACGTACCAAACCCCTTCAAGCGCAAATGTCTCTGCAGCATCTGGGTCAGTGCCTTTGTAGATCAATACTTCACCTTGGCTGGTTACTAGGACGAGGTAGTCGTCAATGTCATAACCGGCATTAAAGGTCCAGTTGCAACCGTATAGCAGGTCGCCGCCTCGGTTTATCACAGCGTAAAAGTTGTACTCAGCCGCATCGCCTTGAATAGCGCCGACACCAAGGTAATAGCAACGGCTGCTGCCATCCTCAATTAACCAGGCACGGTCTTTCCAATTAAATACGGTGGCAAATCTTTTGTCTTTCCCCGCACCTGTAATCGCACGATTCTTAAAACCATCGCGTGTGCTGTATGTCCAGTATCCGCCGGCAGGAGAAACCAAAATCAAATAGTTTTCATCGATACCAGCAGTGTTTACACTTTCCCAGATGCCATCCTTTTGATCGGTGCGCATAACTCGTGCCGGCTGCTTTGAGCGGTTGGTAACGTCATAGACCTCACCGTTATTATTAAATGCAAAAACTCTTGAATCTGAAGGCGTCTTGCCCACATAGCTTGCAATCGAAATGACTCGGCCGGGTATGCTCTCACAATGATGCGTGTAGCCCTCTCGCAGCTCTACATAATTTCCCTTTGGTAGCAGGTTGTCCAGAACCAAAGCATTGCGCTCATCAAGTGAGATCGCAGGCTGTTGGAAATTCAAGCCACCAGTTGGCGGTTGAAGATTTGTGACATATGCGTCGCCTGACATTATCTGCCGTACCCGGTATCGGGTGCGTTAGTGAGCATATTCAAATAAGGTACCCCGGTGTTGCTAACCATTGAAAGTACCGGTGCGCCTTTATTTCGGCCTTTACGGTTCTCGTAGTTCAGTCTGAAATCCGCAAGTGCAACGGCTGAGTCAAAGCCCTTCATGTTCTGCCATTTAACGCGAGCTAACAGCACGATTAAGTAATCGTCAAATAGAATCTGGTCACCGTTTTTGCTGGCCATATTTTTATACAGATCTTGGCTGTCTGCATCGCGCACCCAACCACGGGTGATATACATAAACACAAAACGCTGGCCCTTGCCCGGGGCAGGGGGTGACTGAATCCAGAGCTGACCCTCTCTAACCTGCCACAAAAAGGTCATAACAACTTTAGGGTTACGCACCTGCAACTGCATCCACGCCTGAGGTGATATTGGGCCAAGGGCTGGCAGTTGGGTATCTTTATTCCACTGTGTCTGATCGATGAAAGACCAGAAGTCGGCAGGTAGATCAAATCCTTTCTCTGTCTGTCCCTCAAAGTCTGCTTCAATGAGCAACTCACCGCGCTTGCAAAGGTTCTGCCAGTCGTAGAGGTTCATCATGTCAGCCCCGGCCTGATTGACGGCCGAGATCATCTGCTGCACAGCAGGGTCTTCAGAGCCTGCTGTGTCATTCGGTTTGGGCATGCCAACCATCATCGATAGCTGCTTAACTGTATCAGCTAGATTCGCGTAGGTCTTGATGTCATAGATTGGCATTTTCGCCCCTTACTTTAACGATGTAGTTTTGGTGCTCTTCTCAAGCCTGACGTTCATATCTGCTAACGTTCTTTGCATCGTTTCAATGACCGCATCTCGCTCATCGATTTTTGCTCGCAGTTCATTCACTGGGGCCATACCTGCCGAGGCGGAAAGAAAGACATTGGCCTTCTGCTTGTCTTGGTTAAAGCCCATCATCGCTTGAGCAGCCTTTGAGCCGTCTGCAGTTGCCGACAATTGCTCGACGGTCCGGATGTTGAAAAACTCATACTCTTTCACTTTCGATGCGCTGATGAAAGTGAGTTCGTTAAGTGGTGTTCCAATTGTCTGGTCAGCAATTCCTTGCTGAAAACGAGCGTACTGCTGCGGGAAACGTTTCCTGTCCATATCAAAGACCTGACGTTTGATGATTGAGCCTTTATCACCGGGGCACATAATCTCTATGTACTCGGTGTCTGCAAAGACACGACGATCAGCCTTAATTGAGTCCGCAGTTTGCTCAAGCGCTTTTATGAAAAAACGGACATGCAACTTCTTGTCATCGTCCGGTGATCCGTATTCCTGAAGTTTTTCTTCAAAACGGTTTGATTGCAGCTGGTCAAGTGTCAGACCTGCGGTCATTTCGGTGGTGAGTTCCATACTTTCGCTCCTGTTAATAAGGTTTGCGGGGGAAGGTCCCCCGCTGTGATTTACTTATTTTGTTTCTTGCTTCTTTGATGGCTTTGCTAACTCTGCTGATACGCCGTGGCCATACCCGATGGATTGCGCCGCACCACCGATATATGTCGATGCTGTGGTTGATCCGACGGGGTTGTCGAATGCGTAGCCCATACCGGTGGATAAAGCGCCAAGTGGCTGGCTGGCATTCGTGTCAAACGCAGCTACAGCCGGTGCCGATGAATATGTAGACATTAAAAAATCTCCAATTAGGTGGGGCGTCAGATTAAGGAGTGGTAAACCTGACGCCCCGTTTTGCCCACCACCACAGAGAGCAACTATTTAGGTCGTAAACAAACGACCTTGGAACTGGCTGCCGCTCGTTGTCAAATTACCCGCCCAGGCCAATATCTGAACCTCAGCGTCTTGATTGATTGAGTAACGACGATCGGGTGATAAGGCAACCATATTGCGGTCCTTATGTGGGCGCCACGACATATACTTTGTGTTCAAAAAGAACGCTGTATTTGCGGGGCAAGAGCCACCAATGCCGCCATCTAGAACCACATCGGCGTCCATAAACTTAATCGTCGGGAAGCCTAAGCTTGCTGACTTTGGGTCCATAAAACGTTGCTGTGGCTGTAATGAGCCCATAAATGCTGACCAGAACAAGTTGTCGCAAACAATCATGTCTGTACGATCTGAGCCACGAGTCATACGTGACCAAAGAACGTTCATAAATGTCTGCACGTTTGCTGCTGTGATGCCTGTAGTTGATCCACCGTTGACTTTGGCGTCAAATGCTTGTGAGCGCCAAAAGTTCCACGTTGCGCGGTCAATGCCGCCGTAGGTGCCAACAGTTGGGTCGGTTGGTACTGCCGCGCCAAGCCCTGTAACGGACTTGCCACCACTTGCCGTGCCATCGCCATAAACCGAGGTCGACAACTGGTTGGACATTGTTGATTCAGCAACACTGATGCGAGCCTCTAAAAGGTCGATCATTTGTTCCTTACCTGAGTTTTGTAATTGCTCGAGGCCTGAGATCACTACAGGTACAGCGTACTGCTTGATTTGGAACTCGGCGGCACTGATCACGTCAGCGGCAGCGACAGGCAACAGGTCATAGCCTGAGTAGAAGCCACCGTTTGGGTTTTCAGCAAATGACAGCTCTTCCAAGATGACGTTACCGCCACTGATGGTGCGAACCTTGCCTGAAGCGTTTAACTTACTGAGAATTGCGTTATTTTTTGTGACGTTATCCGCAATGCTTTTTGATCGATTTTGAATCGTCGTTGCGATAATGTCGCTAATTTGTCCGTTGGCGAATGCCATAATAAAACCTCCAAAAGTTGAACAAAGAAAAGATCTCTTTGAACGTCACCCTTTAGAAGTCTCAGTATGTGGTTGCCCCCCCGCTAGGGAGTCCCAACTTGAGTTGCCTCGTAGACAACCTTCAATTTTCGAAAACAGCGTTGTTTACATAAAACTCAACTGTTCTCGAAAGTACACAGATATTAACGTGAACCTTTCGCTATAGCAAGCTCGATGCTATCGCGTAAGTTGTTTGGGCTTTGACCCGACTCACCGATTGATGGTGCGCCTCCAACACTTACTGCGGCAGCTTTTGCCCGGCGCGTGTTCTGATTCGTACTTTGCGCAAATCGAGCCTGATCTCTTTGCTGCATAACGCGTGAAATCTCAGGGTGTGAACGGCAAGCAATGTCATACGCTTGTTGCAAGCTGTAATTAACCCCTCGATTGGCAGCCATATCAATAATATCGGCCATTTCAAGCCTGACGTCGTTTAAAAACTCAGCCTGTTGTGAGAACTGGTCGATCTCAGAATTGACAGCC
This sequence comes from Burkholderiaceae bacterium, assembly GCA_041688825.1. Classification (GTDB taxonomy): domain Bacteria; phylum Pseudomonadota; class Gammaproteobacteria; order Burkholderiales; family Burkholderiaceae_B; genus Algicoccus. The sequence continues at coordinate 6,415 of JBDNHM010000007.1, forward strand.
ATATCTTGTTGCTGCATAGCCATCTGTTGCTGCATAGCAATTTGTTGTTGCATCTGACGCAATGGTGCCAGCTCTTGCTCAAATTGAGCCTTGACCGCTGCGACCTCTGGGTTAACTTGAGCCGGTACTCGCCCGGCCAATGCCCCATCTAATCGAGAGATAAAATCATTACCGAACCGGCCGACACCGAACTGATTGGTGATCTGTGCCACCAGCTGCGCGATCTGTTCTGATGTGCCTGTGCGCAACAGGGCTGCTGTTGACATAAGGTTATCAATGGCCTGCACTGGGTTGGATCCCTCGGCCTTTATAAAGTGCTCAAAGGGGGCAATGGTGCGCTGCACCGCCTCGGAGAACTTTCTGGCCTCGACGTTTTGAGAGATAGCATCGTTTGCTGCCTGAGCGTGTCGAACCACTTCTCTTCGCACGGGCTCGGGCAATTGTTTCCAGTACTCGCGTGCCTCGGGCTTCCACGCCTGTGGGGCCTTCTCTGCTGACCACTCGCGTGATGGTGGCTGTCCAGCCTTGGGTGCGGCCTGAATGCCTTCTTGTGCCGGGTCGGCTGAAGGGGTGACTTTTGGGTCGGCTGAAGGGGTGCCTTTTGGCGCAAATTTACCCGTCTCATCTCGGTTAACTACACGAGATTCGGGGGCGCTCTCTACTGGGGCTTCATAGCCGTCTGTAGATGCCGGCTCTGGCGACTCAGGTGTGTCTAATTGAACCTGCTCAATTGACGACTCTAATGTTGCACGAAGGTCGTCGTCGTCGTTTTCTGTGGTGGCTTCCGCGCTGATGTTCATTAATGCTCCTTAAATTTGTGGCTGGGTTTCTTCTTCACCGGACATCGCCCCGAAAGCACTCAACGCGAGCACTGGAACAATACCCTTTTTGACAAGATCTTTTAATTCAGCAATGCCACCATTAGCCAAGGCCTTCATCATCGGCTCGTACCATTTGGCTTGCGTCCAGCCATTAGCCTGCGCGTGTTTTTGTGCCGTGGCCAACAACTGTGGTGCGATCTCTTTTGATACAGCGTCGGCATTAGCCACCATCTTGGGACCACCGGCTTCAATTTTGTCGATGAAGGGTTGAGCGCTCCATTTTGCTGGTGGCGTTCCAAACTCATCTATCGATGGAAAAATATTTTTTGACACCGTTAAAGGCATGCCCTCAAGCCCCTCATTCTTTGCAAGGGCTCTAAGCGCTTTTGAAATCTTCTGCGTTTCAGGACCCGATTCGTTAAAAATTAATGACCGTGCCCCTGCCGGGTCGACCATTGGTACATCGCCACCTGCCGCAACGATCTTTTCTCTTAGTGCTGTCATTGCCTCGGGACTCATAGGTTGACCATCGGGTGTTTGAAATTTAAATCCACCCGCATTTTGAAGGCTTGATTTAGTGCCTGATGCGTAATTCCAAGCACTTTGCTTTTGCGCCCCAACAAGGCCGTGATAGGCGGCAATAGCGTCTGCAACCTTGGCCGATGCTGGGTCAATATCTTGTGAACCGCCAGCCTTTCCAACGTTAATGCGTGAAGTAAACCCGGGGTTCGACATGCCTTCAAAAAAACCAACGTTTGGAATCGTCGAATCTGTAAGTGCGCCCATCCCTCGAGCGACATTGTCGATGCCTTCAGAGCCCGTGACAACACGCTCCATATCATCGGCGAATGCGCGCTTAAGGTTGTCGGATGCAGATACTGACTCAGGGATGTGCTCAGATCCGGGGAACGTGCCCCATTCCCTTGTCAGCAATGCCTGATAATCTGGCGCGTATGAACCATAATGTCTGGCTGTTTCACTTATTGGTACACCTTCTCTGGCCGCTTTTTGTGCAATCCAAGCAGCGGCTTGAGATCTATATGGGGTCCAATCAGTAGCGCCCCCAAGGGTTTTTTCATTTGCCGCCTTGGTGACAAATTCACCCTGCTCGTCAAGGAACCTGTGACCAGCCTCCCCAACACCTTTACTCCAATCTTCCCCAGTCTTTGGGTCCTTAATGCCCCAAGCGCGGACATCATGTATGTCGTGCGTGGGCCGGTTTGCAAATTCAGGTCCCATCCAATTTACAGAAAGACCTGCCGAGAATGGCGAACGCTTTAAGCCAGTCGCAGCAGCATTGGGGTCGTTAAATGCCTTGGTCATTGCCTCTCCCATAACAGATGGAAAGCCACCTGAGTGGACTTTGTCACCTACTAGGTTTTGGTTCCAAGCCTTATTGGCATACATCAGGTTTGATGCAACGGGCGTTCTGCTCGATGTAATAGCAAGCGCATTGGCCATTCTGTCTGCTTCCAGATTGTCGCCACCGACAAGCTTATTGATGTAATCGCTCGACTCGTCGTACCACATCCTGCCACCCGCGCCTTCCTCCATCTTACGAAGGTACTCAGACCGCATCTTTCCAAGCTTTGTTGGGTTAATCCCGCCAAATGCCTCTGTGCCTCGATAGTCACCCTTGTTGTCACCACTTAAGAACCGCTTGCCGACGGTGACCTCCTTGGGTGCCTCAACGGTTCTGAACCCCGATGATGCCGCCACGGCTGGAGCAGGGTTTGCATCCGGCAAGTGCATCAAAAGGTCCGGCGCGTAATTATTAAGCATTTCACGGTTGGCAACCTTTATGTGTTTACCGTCCATCTCGTGAAAAGCGTAAATGTTTTTACCCTCTGACCACAGTTTTTCAGCCACATCACCGTTGGCTATTGGTAAGCCGGTTTTGCGCAAGGCTGAACTTAATTTTCTGCCGGTCAATTCCGTAGCTGCAACGGCAGTTGGCAGCTTGCTCGCGCTCTTTATCCCCAATGCCGCCAGACCTGCCAGCCCAGTAATACCGGCCTTTGCTGCACCTGCGGGGCTCAGTGCGCTTGAAAGTAGCTCGGTGGTCTCGTTATCAATGCCATCTTGTTTGGGTGGCAGTAAACCCTTTTTGGTAAGGTAGTCAGTACTGCCAAAAATGTCCTCTGGCTTTGATACGCCTGACATCGTTAGGGGTAACCCTAATAGGTCAACAAAACCAGTGGCCATCTGTGGCACACCACGTGCGAATGACTCACCGTATTGCTTGCCCTTGCGCAGTGCATTACCGAAAAAGGTTTGTTCCATCTATCACCTCGACAATTGTTCAATGACGTGTTCAATGTCGCGTCGGTTAACTGAGCCGTGCTCACCCGCGTGATACGAATCACGCTCTCGCTGGCGACGCTCAAACTCACCAGCAAAGTCGTCATAGGTGGCCAAGTTGTGCCTCTTCATGTACTCGCGGTGCTTGGTTCGACTCGATATGTCCACGCCCTCGGTGGTCTTCATGCCGTCGTAATGGCGATCCCCCCAGAGCGCTGCGTCGCAATTGGATGGCACATAGTCCTCGGTAAACATCTCAACGAGCTCTAGCGTCTCGCGGTCCTGCCTGTAGGTTTTTTTGCTCATTGTCCGGCACCGGGTATTAGGGGTGGCATGCTTGGCATCATTGGTGGCATATTGGGTTCGCCCATCTGAGTAACGTCATGTGGCACCCCAGCGTTGGGCTCTGTGCCCATTGACGGCATCGGTTGAGGAGGAGACTGACTGGCCATCATCTGCTCGCGTGTCGGTTGTTGCGCCATAGCCTGTTGCTGGCCCTGCATACCGTTTAAAAACTGCTCGGGTGGGGCAGGGAAGGGCATAGCGGACTGTGCCGTCTTTAGGCCTGCGTCAGCCAACTTTTGCACCGCATTTGCACGTCGCTCAAGAGCCCCGGCCTGTTTCTCAGCCACTTCTGCTTCGTACATCTGATCAGGCTTGGCAGGCTCTTGCTGCATCTTGGTCGCGGCATCGATTGCCCGGTTCATAATGCCCTCAATCTCTTGAAAGCCCTTAAACCCGGCACCGTACCAGCGCACAATCTCAAGCATATAAGGGGCAGCACCCGGCAACTTGTCGGTCAAGCCCATTACCTGCTGAATAAACTGGCCGATGGCGGTCAGTGCCGCCGTCCGCACGTCGTTCTCGGCCTTGCGGTCGATGTAAGCCAAGGTGTCGGCCTGAATTAAGACCCGGTACTGCGACTCATCTGGGGTCTTTAATAACCGTATAGCTTCCTGCGCAAATTCAGCGTCAGGGGTAGCCATAATGTTGGACATCTTGGCAATGGTCTCGGGCTGAAAATGACGCTCAATGATCTCGGCCTTAATGCTCATGCCGGCCTGTACAAATTTGGCTATGTAGAACTGTTTTAACTGAATCCGGGTTGACCCAAACTGAGCCTTGATTTGTTGCGCTGCAGCTGTCTCAGAGGCCTTGGTCGAACCACGCATAATGTCTGAAATGCCCAACACCTCGTAGATTTGTGCCTTCACCTGCTCGCGTAAATTGACCAATCTCTCAATCACCGAAGCAACCTCAGAGACCGGCATCCAGTCAACCTTTTGCTTCAGTCCTCCCGACTCGGCAAACATCGCCCAGTTATCCACAGGAATGAGTTGGTTTTCAACGCCTTGCGACAGCATGCGCTGAACACCCTCTGCCGACTTGTCGTAGACGCCAACAACCTTCATTGCGCGTGTTAACCACGTTACTCGGGTGTTTATCTCGTCTAGTTGCTCGAACTGATCCTGCGACATGATGTAATCAGAGCGCGGAATCAACTCGGTCGTGGATGCGTTGGCAAAAAGAGCAGGGGGGCAGGGAAAGAATGCCGACAGGCCCAATGGGTCTTCGCGCTCATCAAGTAAGAAATCACAGCCCGGGCTGAACCAATAAACTTTCTTGGTTCTCTTGTCCCATATTTCCCAAACCTCGGCACGGTTCCACGGGTCTTTGGGCTTGTCCTGAGCCTCTTTAGGGTCCTTTGTCTGGTTCCCTGTCATTGGCACCTTACCCGCCACCTCTTCACCAAAGCGTGATATCAACTTCTCTTTTGTCAGGTAGGCACGGCGTGCCACCCAGCGCACTTCTTCCCAGATTCGGGCTGGCGAATATAAAAAATCTTGCCAATGAACGTACTCAATTAATGCATCTTCAGAGACGATGCGCTCAACAGGCTCGGCCTCTATGGGCTCACCTGTCATTGGGTCTATACCTGGGGGGGCGTCATCTACTGCGGTCTGCAAATCGTATCGGGCCCATATCTGACCCAAGCCAATCGTTACCCAGTCTTGAATTGCATATCTGATCGAGGCGCTAGAGCTGCCGTGATCCGACTGCAGGTCGTTATTTAAGATACGCTCCAGAATCTCACTGGCCACTCGGCTGGGCTGGTCTGAATAATCGTCATATAAGCGCTTGACGTCAGCCTTGGGGGGCTGGGCATAGAGCAAGCTCATCACGACTTGAATGGTTGACCAAAATAAATTGACCCTAAACTCACTCTGTTGGCCAGCATCCCTCTTGTCTAGGTAGCGCCGATTAATCTTGGTCGCTGACCTATGGAACTTCTCTAAAAATGTTTGCGAGGCCTTGATCTCACTCGACCAGAGGGCGGCGGATGCGCCCTTGCCTGTGCCCAAGTCTTCAACGCCATCTATCGTGCCTGAGCTCATCTCATATCCTACGCGAGGCGGGCGATTGAGTCGCCCACAGATCTTCCAGCGAGAAGCTGTAAAGTGTTGTGTTTTTAGCATCAGTTGCGCTTTCTGTCAACAAAATGGACGTGTTGAACTCGCCACAGGACAGTGCCAAATACCTAAAGGCGTCAGCACCGTGGCTGTGCGCGTCGTGGCTGGGACGGTCCCTAAAGGTGCCCGCCTTCTCATCCCACTCACGACAATAAGCCCGCAGGTGCTCTAACCCGGCATACACCCGCTCTTCATCAAACCAGCAGCCACGGATCACCTGACGCACGGCCTCGACCCCGTCGGCAAATTTCATCTTGGGGACAATCTCTGGCACGATCCCGTTACTTAAAAAAACCTCGACAATAGAGCGTCCTGTCTGCAAGCTCTTTGCCCGAGCGTCGTGAGGCAGATAGACCGTCTCTACGTTGCCCAGCCTCTTAATCCACTCGATGTAGTGCGAGATCGGTTGCGAGTTCTCCTCGTAATAATCCAAGATCCTGATGCCACCAGATGTCTTTTGCCAGACCCAC
>JBDNHM010000094.1:0-2181 GCA_041688825.1 Burkholderiaceae bacterium
TACATTTAAAGCGTATCAAGCAATTGAGGCAAAGATAACAATAAAAGCTATCTGAGCATTTAAAGCATTTTAAGAGATCAACAAGTAAATATTATGCGTGGCGTCAAAAAACAAAACTTACCTGAAAAAAAATGCCCCGTATGCGGCTTAAATTTTTCTTGGCGGAAAAAATGGGAAAAGGTTTGGCAAGATGTTAAGTATTGTTCAGAGAAATGTCGGCGGTCTAGTAAGCCTTCAATCTAAAAAAAACTTTGTATTTTGAGGTCAGTATTAAGTTAAATAGTTTTGAGTTAGATAGGTCGAAATCAGATAGATTTGAAGATTCAATTGTTGTTGCGTTCATTTAAATACTGTACAAGGTTTCTGTTATGAGTGAGTCGCTTGAAAAAGTTATGTATTGGTTCAGACAAGATTTAAGGTTGCACGACAATATTGCGCTAAAAAAAACGCACGCTATATCGAAAGATATTCTGCACGTTGCCTGCAATCTAACTGACGAGCAAACCCCTTGGGGGTTTAAACGCCACAGCTTGAATCGACACATATTTAGACGGCAAGCGATTGAGGCACTCGGCAATACACTCGCAAAACACAACCAAATATTTATTTGCTTGAATGGTGCAATTAATTCTGATTTAAATGACGCTAGCGATACGTTAACTCATCATTCAAATGGTGCATCGATCAATTTAAAGACGACGCGTTTAATTATTGACTTGGCACGTCAACACAATATTCAAAATATTTTTTGTGAAGTGCTTGAAACGCCTGAAGAACAGCAACAGGTTAAAGAGCTAGAAAATGCAGGCCTGATTGTGCACGGTAGTGTGCAATCATCTTTGTACGAAGACAACCAACTACCTTTTACGGTTGCACAAACACCCGATATTTTTACAAACTTTAGGCAATCTGTCGAGCAAAGCAACAAATTTAAAGCTCAAGAACAACCGCATAACCCTCTTGCCAGTTTGTTTCCAATAACAAAAAAATCTAACAACCCATTTTTAAACAACGCTTTATTAGCAACCCCAGTTGATCACCGGTCATCATTTCCGTTTGATCTAGAGCCGTGGTTGGGTGACGAAAACTCAGCATTGCAACATGTGTCGCGCTATTTTTTGAGCCCAAACCCGCAAACTTATAAGCTGACCCGTAATGCATTAACGGGTATTGACTATTCAACCCATTTTTCACCTTGGCTTGCAAATGGTGCCCTGTCGCCTCGAACAATTTGGCAGGCCCTTAAAAAGCATGAGCAAATGCAAGGCGCAAATGACAGTACATACTGGATAGGTTTTGAATTGCTTTGGCGCGAACACTTTAGGTTGATGGCGCGCAAGCATGGCGCAGCATTATTTAAACAAAACGGATTAAAAAATATACCTCAACGCAATCAATCACAATCTTCGCAACCGCCACATCAGTCGCATCAGTCGCAGCAAACATTTAAAGGTGCGCTGGCGCACCAAAATCAACGCCAATCTACACACGACCGTGCATCACAAAGCGCCACTCAAACTGATCAAAATTTTCAGCGCTGGCAAACAGGTGAAACAGATCACCCATTTATAAACGCAGCCATGCGCGAGCTTGTCACAACAGGTTTCCTCTCAAATCGTTTAAGACAAATCGTGGCCAGTTATGCCATTCACGATTTAGGTATTAACTGGCTTTTGGGTGCGGCTTGGTTTGAGCACTGTTTGATTGATTACGATGTGCATAGTAATCAGGGCAATTGGGCATACATTGCAGGGGTGGGTACTGACCCCAGAGGTGGCCGACAGTTCAATACAGACAAACAAATGAAAGAATACGACCCACAAGGGTTATATCAAAAACGGTGGCAAGCATGACAACACTTCAGCTGATATTAGGCGACCAGCTTAACAGCCAACACAGTCTTTTAAAAAAACCTGACCCCAATACGATTTTGGTCATGATGGAAGTGCGTCAAGAAACCGATTATGTGTTGCACCATGCACAAAAGATTATCGCAATTTTTGCAGCGATGCGAAATTTTTCACAAACACTTGCGACTGACGGTCATCGGGTACATTATTTTAAAATTAACGACCCACTTAATACGCATTCGATCACAGCAAACCTAGATGCTTTAATTGATCAATACCAAGCAAAAAAAGTTGTTTACCTCGCACCTGATGAATACCGTTTAGACCAACA
>JBDNHM010000095.1:0-2293 GCA_041688825.1 Burkholderiaceae bacterium
CCTTCGCTTCACCACCAAACTTGCGTGCCAACACCGTAGTGATAGCCGCCGTTAATGTTGTCTTACCATGATCGACGTGACCAATCGTGCCTACGTTTACGTGGGGCTTGGTTCGCTCAAACTTGCTTTTTGCCATGATTAACTCCTAACTTATTTGGAAGCTGGTGTAAGGGTAAAAAATCAAAACTGCTTTTGGTGCCCATGACGCGGATCGAACGCGTGACCTCTCCCTTACCAAGGGAGTGCTCTGCCACTGAGCCACATGGGCAAACCACTGGGTTAGCCCTGTGGATAAATAACTTTTCAACATCATACAAACAATGTTTATTACTTTTATATCTATAATATTGCTGCAATTCTAAACTTAAGTGAAAATAATATAGCTTGATTCTTTTGCTGGAGCGGGTGAAGGGAATCGAACCCTCGTCGTAAGCTTGGAAGGCTTCTGCTCTACCATTGAGCTACACCCGCAAAACCCGACGTTACCTGTCAGTTTCTGGTGGAGAGGGTTGGATTCGAACCAACGTAGACGCAAGGTCAACAGATTTACAGTCTGCCCCCTTTAACCACTCGGGCACCCCTCCGCAGAGAACCGCTGATTATGGGCGTATTTTCCCTTCTTGTCAAATCAAAACGAACGGTTTATAGCTTAATTCTAGTTTTCCTTCAATATTTCTTCTAATTTTAATTTTTCTAACAATGCGTTAAAGCCTTCCCAGGTATTAAATGATATGTGTAAAGACCCTTTTCCTCGTGAGTTAGCCTTTAAAACGACGGGCGCTTCGATTGCATCTGACAGCGCATCTTCTATTCGTGTAATGTCTCTTAATTTTTGTGTCGATATATCTTTTAATCCTAATTTAATTTTAGGATCTTTAAGCTCGTTCACTTTTTTCTCTGTCTCTCTAACCGACCAGCCCAATGCAACGATTTGATTCGCCACAAGTATCTGTTGAACAGCATCAAGTGCTAGCAATGATCTAGCATGCCCCATATCAATATCACCTGCTAAAAGCATCGTTTGAACGGGCTCTGTTAGGTTTAGCAGACGTAATATATTTGTCGTGGCTGATCGTGAACGACCTATTGCATCAGCGGCTGCTTCATGTGTCATACCAAATTCATCAATTAAGCGTTTAACCCCGTTTGCCTCTTCTAATGGGTTAAGGTCTTCGCGTTGAATATTTTCAATTAATGCCATTGCTGCAGCATTTTCGTCTGCAACATTTTTAATTAATACGGGTATTTCTGTAAGGCCGGCAATTTGGGCGGCTCGAAATCTGCGCTCCCCTGCAATAATTTCATACCTTCCGGCACCACCTGAGGCCAAGGGTCGTACCAATATGGGTTGCATAATGCCCTGTTGCTTGATTGATTCTGCGAGCTCGTTCAATGCGCCTTCATCCATCCGCGTTCGCGGTTGGTACATACCGGCTTGCAAACACGTCATGGGCAAATGTTGGCTTGTACTTTCTTGTGCTGACTGCCCTAAATGATTTATGGCTGCCGCATCTGCACCGAGTAATGCGTCTAAACCGCGGCCTAACCCTTTTGGTTTTTTTGTAGCCATATTGTTCTCTTTAATTTATTGCGCTTGGTTAACGCGTGTAATAAGTTCGTTTCCAAAATCTGTATATGCTTTTGCACCGCGTGATGCCGGGTCATACACTACGCCAGGTAAGCCGTGGCTAGGTGCTTCTGCTAAGCGAATGTTTCGTGGCACAATTGTTTTAAATACCTTATCGCCAAAGTGCGATACGAGCTGCGCTGAAACCTGTTGTTGCAGTGTTACCCGCGTATCAAACATCACGCGTAGCAGGCCAATTAGGCTTAGTGATGGGTTTATGTTCCTATGTACTCGTTTTATGGTGTTGACTAAATCAGACAAACCTTCAAGTGCAAAGTATTCACACTGCATAGGTATGATGACGCCGTGCGCTGCAGCCAAGCCATTTAACGTGAGTAACGATAGTGTTGGTGGACAATCTATCAGTACGTAATCATAATCTTTTGCCACTAAATCTAATGCTTTTTGTAATTGTTGTTCTCGTTCATTCATGTTGACGAGTTCAATTTCTGCCCCTGACAGTTCTCTATTAGCCGGTAATACGTCATACCCACCCCGTTCTGAAAGAACACGGGCTTCGCTAATTGGAACGGCATCAATAAGAACTTCGTATAGGTGGTGCTTAACTTTATTTTTATCAATACCACTACCCATCGTTGCGTTCCCTTGTGGGTCAAGGTCTATTAATAAAACGCGTTGTCTAAGTTTTGATAAAGCCGCAGCAAG
>JBDNHM010000096.1:0-5805 GCA_041688825.1 Burkholderiaceae bacterium
ACCCAAACGCATGTAAATGGTTGGGTCAAACTCAAGCTCTATAAAGGCAGTGTCAGCACCGTTGCACGCGACTCGAAAGACAGTTTATTTGATCAAACTATTGCGACGTTTGATGATGACGGTGGCGCTTACAACCAGGCCGATGCGGCAGGCTTTATTAAGCTCAATGCCTTGCGCTTACGTATTGCTGCCAATGGTGGTCGGGCGGGTTAATTTTTTTAAGCTTAGCGCTGCATTTTTCAGCGCTAAGCTTTCTAAGAACTAAACAACACCTCACGACTAAGCAACACCCAACGCTTGCTTTGCTTTCAAAATCGATGCCTGCTCGAGTGCTGCATACAACTCAAATTCATTTTGTACAGTAGCGCCTAAAGCCTCATGAAAGCTTTGCTGGTTTGAAGCAGCCTGAAAGTTTTTTGCACTGTTTTCATTACCTAAATTAGACTGAAAAATACCGGCGGCACTGACAGGTAAGAAATCTTCATAGGTAATGGGTTCAAAGCTGACATAACCGTCATCAACGAGTTGCTGCCAAGTTGGGCTGCTTGTGATGGGTTTATTGAGTAACCGCTCTAAGTTTGGTTGCGCTAAAAAATAACCTAACCCCTGCTTTTGCAAGGCATTCCAATTATCTGGAAATTGCTTAAAAACCTCAGCTAACACTTGTGGGTAAATACGGGCGTAGTCGCTTTTATCGACACCCTGCATGTTTAAACGTACTTGGCTCAGCAAATCATCATAAAGCGATCGCCCTGCAGGCGTTAGCGCTAGGCCACGCTGTTCTACTTCCCCAAAACGAGCAGTATGAGTACCCTTTGCTGCGGCTGACTGAGTCACCTCAGAGGCTTGAATACCCTTTGCTACGGAAGCCTGTAGGCCTTGAGCCGAAGCGCTTTCTTTAAAGTTTATTTGTTCACTCAACGCCATAAAACTGGTTTGGCGCAACAAAATCGGGCAATCGCGACGTGGCGGCCCCTCAATGGTTTGCTTGGGTTCAATACCGCGGCTAGGCATTTGCTGCTGCACGGCATCAATGTCTAGGGTGCGAGGTGTTAAATGATTGATGTGTGGGCCTCTAAAGCACACCACGTCAGCAATTAAAGGGTGGGCCTGGCGTAGGGCTTGATAAGTTTGCTCGTTGACTGTCGCCTCGCTATGCCACTTAAAGGTGAACAAAGCTTCATTCACGAACTGTTTGGCTTCATCTGGGGTCAAGCCCCCTGCTTGCTCAAATTGATCGATTAAAGTTAAACAAAGCGGAGTAAAGATTTCTCGATTGTCTAAAATGACTTGAGCTTGCTCGCGTAGTTCTGCATTTTTAATAAGCTCTAAACGAAGTAATGATGTAAAGATGCGAAATGGGTTTTGAGCTAAGGCTTCACCCTCAACCGGCCTGAAAGCTGTTGAGTGAACCGGCACGTTAGCAATAGACAAATCATAGTAGCCAACAGCCTGCATACCCATCACAGCAAACAAACGGCGTAGAGTCGATAGTTCATATGCCGTGCCCACACGAATGGCACCATGTCGCTCATGCCCAATGCGAGCTAATTGATTAGATTGCTCTAATTGATCTTGAAGCCTGACATCAACCTTCAACACTTCAGTGTTCACGTCATTCACAAGGTCAACCAAGGTGCCATATTGCGGCACTTCTTTTTGATATAGGGTTGACATGGCTTGTGAAAACAATGTGCGTGTGTCGTCTATAGATAAAAAATGTTGAAGTGTCATGTTTGAAATAACCAAAAAAAACCACCGGGTCAACGATGGCCTTGTTTAAAAGCAATCAACTAAATGCTATCAATTAAATGGCATGATTATAAAAATTACGCCAAAAAATGTTAACAATTTTTATTGTCGCTTCCATTCGTTACATTCAGCAACTGTGCTTTTACCATTTGAACTGACGGTATGGGTATAACAGCTATCAATCATATCGTTACCCACCATTTGAAAAGCTCGAGCCCCATCAGAGTCACTGATGACGCCACTTTTCATGTTAGACCTAAATGCACCGACGAATTTATCTTTAAAGCCATTCTTTGAAAACCGATAACCAGAGAAGTTTTGCCCTTCTTGCTTATCGATAACAAAGGTGAATTCTGTTTTAACGAACCGAATTTCTTGGGGGTCTTTTGTATTGTGGTGAGGATTAGCACCTAAAACAGCTACATTAGCAATGCCTACCCAAGTACCCACTATGTTCGTAGCGTTGGCTGAAAAAGCCAACATTGATATCGACAACATACATAGTAATTTGTAAATGATTTTTGTCATAGCGTATTGAGTTACCTTTGGGAAAAGATTAATGGAATGATTAGATCTAACTATACAAAAAAAGTTAGATAAGGAATATTTTTACAAAATGCAGGCTTAAGCTGCAATTTAATAAATTTGAGATGAGAATTATTGGTGGGTGCTGAGGGGCTCGAACCCCCGACCTACGCCGTGTAAAGGTTTTTTTAATAAAAAGTGCTTTCGGTTGCTCTAAAAAGTTAAGTAAAGTGTACTGTATTTAGCAGTAGTGAACAAGAGTTTTAAAAGTGAAGAGAATCGAATACAAAACGCAGAGGTTCTCACTAAAAATGAAGCTAAAAAACTGAGTAAAAAACACCTATAAAAAAAATATTTCAGACAATAAAAAACCCATCAAGATTTAACTTTATGGGTCTTTGCCAACTCCCGCTCATGTCTGTAAGCGTAATTAGCTGCCGGTGTTACGCGCCACCTCCGGCTGGGCGTCAATACTTAAACCCGAATTGCTTTTAACCAATCTGCCCGAATTGTCATCAAAGCATAAAGAAAGCTTTTATGCGCTTCCCGCTTCTCTTCCACAATGCCGGCAATCAACCTTGAGAATAAAAGCTTGCAATCACTTTTAGAAGCTTTGCCATCTAAATGTTCAAACAGTATTTGCTCAAGGCCTACCATAGATTCGCAAGCCTCTAGCCTTAACTTCAATTCATCGTCAGTCATCATTGCCACCTTATTTATACAGAAACAAATGCAGGTGTTGCCAATACCGCGCAACCAAGTGTTCTGAATACTGGGGCAACTCGGAATTCCAAAAGACAAGAAATTTCATTGCGTGAAAATTGGTCATTAATTGTGCCAAACTCGATAACAGGGTTTTGAACACTAACCAATTCACAATGTGTGCTGTCAATCACCAAAGCAGAACCCAAAGGCACGCTGTTTGACATCACAACTCGCAAGCCCCTTAATAGTGGCTCGGTCATGCCAAGATAATTGCCCGACAAGTAAAGACCTGAACCGCTGTCAGCACGAAGGGTCATTATTTGAACCCAGCTTTGAGGGCTAACACAAACCACGTCAGGCATAAAGCCACCTAGCTGCATCACACCGACTACATCACTTACCGCATCAGCAAGTGTGGTGAAGTCGCTGTCTAAGGTTGTTGACAATGCACCAAAGCCAGCCCAAGCAGGTGATACGCTACCGCTATAAAGTGCTGTGTCCAATGCCGCCGCACATGAACGCGCTAAGGTCGTTTCAACCGCACGCTTAAGCTCGACTGAATCAGACATGGCTTGTCGTGACATCGTGGTTGTTGCGGCAATCGTTAACGCGGTTTGGTTGATAATCGTATGGCTAGGTCTAACCGTAGCTTTTAACGCGCCCTCGGTTGCTTGAATGGCTGCACCACCTTCAATGCCAGTGAATCTTGAATATTCAACCGCAGTCGTACCAATCAGATCACGACCTGTGAAAGCGTTTTGTAAGCCCATAGTCATCGCAGATGGTGCGCCAACACCAACTGTCATAACACTACGGCCTGAAGTAGTTGTAACGGTATCGCCTGATGCTTTAAGCTCTAAGCGTAGACGCCCCGACTTATTAAAAGTGTCGCTGAATTCTTCAAACAAATTAGATGCTTGATCGCCTAATGATTTGTTTGCTCGTGGCATGGTGACGCCATGATTTGTGCCTTTTTGTGAAAGCTCAGTAATTGATGCCCACATATCACTCATTTGTGAATTGATAGTTTTTGCATCTTTTTGCATGGCTTGAGTTAATTCTAAGATAGCTTGGTCTTGGTTCATTTTGTTGCCTTTTATAAAATTTGAATGAAAAGTGACATTGAATTTTTATTAAGGCAAGGCTCACCCAAGCGAAACAAAATTTATGTACCTCTATTTTAAAAAACAATAAGTATTTTCGTATTGATGTTTTTTAAAATTCGCAGATAAACAACATAAAAATGGCACTATTTTTAGCATGGGGCAAATCAAAACATTAGTGTGGGCAACCACAGTAAAGTTTTAACCCGAACTCAAGCAGCAACCGAAGCAGGCATATCAGTCAAATAAGGTCATCATCGAAGCGGGTGTCGCGCGTTGGAATCAGTAAACTGTCTAGGCCTGTTAGCTGAGTTCTTAGCTTGCTCTCGTTTTGATTGCGCCGTTTTTGGTCTGCTGTACTTAAACCTTTTTGACTTGATGAAAGCCCCAGTAAACGGTTAAGACCGACAACAATATTTGTTAACGAAGTTTTCGCGGCAATCGCTGGGTTTTGCTTGCCGTCAACAATGATGCCGCCTGTTCTTATCACTTCGTTAGCCTGGTCAACTTGGTGCATCGTCTGTGCCAATTGTGTCGCCAACGCGGTGTGGTTATTGTCCCAAGTCAGCCCCTCTCGACTGCTAACAATTCTATTGAAGTAAACCATCTCAATGTCAGTCAATTTGAACGCGGGTTCAATTTTTAACTTAATTGATTCGTAACTTTCAAGTGCGCCTGCAACTGTATTTTGCATAATGCGTTTTCTGCGTGCCATAACTACCCCCTAAAAATGTGGCATTGACACTAGTAACTGTGTCAGCCCGTAAGTATAGAAAAGGGCTTTTAAGTTTGCGAGTGCCCCATCACCTTCAACCCTCGACCTGTTAATACTTAGCCAATCTTGTGTGTGTGTCAGTCATCATTGCCCTGTTTTTCACTTTTAGACTGAATAACTGAATCCTGTTATTCAAAACTATGTGACACACTAATATATACATAACATGAATAACTTATATAACTAGATAAACTGAATAACTCGTAGAACTCAATAGCCATGAGGTTTTGGCTTCTAACAACAACCAACAAGTAGGGCTAAATCTCTAATCCTGTTATTCAGTTATTCAAGTTATTCAGTTATTTGCCCCCATGCTGTTTTCTGCTGTTTCGATCATCAGGCCATAAGGCCAGTTCACCTTATATATGTGGGTGTTCTTGTCGCCAATTGTTACAGACCAATACTTGCCTTGGGTGTGGTTTTCGCCCGTGTGGTCTTTGAGTGCCTTCAGTAACTTATTGGTGCTTAAACCTGAACGCTCGTTTGCCGCTTTAATAATTTCGGTCTGAACACTTAACCCCCCTTTCATAACATCTAGTAAAGCAGCCCTCGATTCAGCGTGTTTTGCACACATTGCATCAATCGCTTTGCTTTGCTCAAGGCTCTTAACTTGTTCGTCTGAAACGCTGATAACCGACTCTAACCGCGCTTTGTAGATTGTTCCGTCTGCTGCGTCATACCGATATGTTGCAGTACTCGCAACATCGCCACGCGATTTGATGTTTTCAAACTTTACGGTTTTCATGCCGTCTGTTGTTACAGCAAGTTCATCAAGCATATAGGCACAATCGCAATCATCGACAACATCGGTAGTACCTGAATATTGCAGTTTTTGATCAGCATCACGGTGCTTGTTAACGTGCGCCAACAAAACCATGCTGCCGCCATGAGATACGAACGCTCTAATCTGTTTGCCAAACTCAGTGCCTTTCCGTTTGTCCATGA
>JBDNHM010000097.1:0-1791 GCA_041688825.1 Burkholderiaceae bacterium
AAGGTAGTCTTGGGGGTGACTGTTATTTAATAGCTGACGCACAATGGCGGAACCAACCATGCCACGATGGCCTGCTACGTATATTTTAGGAGGGGTATTTTTTGGCGGCATATGCCATATTCATGATCAATAGTTTCGAAAGTTATTGAACATTATCTGGCCTTACTGCACTTAAAGCAATTACGGCAATAATATTAATTCATTAGGTGCCACCAAAATTTGGGTATGACTGTTTTTAAAAACAACTACAGGTTGGTGCTTTAAGTGTGACAGCACAAAACACTTTTAGTTGTTATACTTAATTTAATGATTTTACATTTGGCACGTTATTTGCCTTGTTTATTTGCCTTTTTTGTTTGCAAAAATCATTTTTTTGCTGCTTTTGACAGTTTCTGCAAGCTTTAAAGTTTAAGATGTCTTTGAATGATGCCGTTGGCTTCAAAGGTGCATTCAAGTACGAAGTGCAACTTTGAATCCGTCAGAGTTTTTACCAAAACATTTCATGCATAGCCTGATTAACCCGTTTTAATATTTGAATGCCTTTATTTGAATGCTTCTTTTAGACCCATCAACCCCCTTATTTTTGGTATGGCCATGCTTAGTTAGCCTTTTGGCCAGTCTTCTGATTGTATACACGCAGTCTTGGCATGGTGGCCTAACGGTTGATCACAACCATGGGGTTCAAAAGGTTCATCATTCAGAAACCTCTCGCATTGGTGGCTTGGCGATTTTTGTGGGTCTGTTGGTGGTTTCGGTGGGTTTTACGTCAACTTTTGCCGCAACTTCAGCATCGGTGTCGGTATCGGTATCGGTCTCGCCACAGTTATCACTCATAACTCCCCTCCCTTTTACGCCTCAATTCACGCCTCTTTTTGTGGCGATGCTCATTTCTGCTCTACCCGCATTTGCTGCGGGTTTAGTGGAAGACGTAACGCGTCGTGTCAGCCCTCGCATTAGGCTGTTGGCGGCAATGGCCAGTGGCTTTTTAGCCTGCTGGCTGACGGGGTACGATTTAAATCGGGTTGATGTTTGGGGGGTTGATGCCCTGTTGGCTTGGTCACCCATTGCCATTGTGTTTACAGCGTTTGCGGTGGCGGGTGTGGCGAATGCCATCAACATGATTGACGGTTTAAATGGTTTGGCCAGTGGGGTGATGATAATTGCCTTTATAGCCTTGGCAGTAATTGCGCATCAAGCAGGTGACTCGGCTATTTTTTATATTGGCTTGTTGTCAGCCGCAGCCGTGTTGGGGTTTTTTGTGGTGAACTTCCCCTTTGGAAAGCTGTTTTTAGGTGATGGTGGGGCTTATTTGCTGGGCTTTTGGGGGGCATGGTTGGCGGTTATGTTGCCCATGCGCAATGAGTCTATTTCAGTTTGGGCACCGTTGTTGGTATTTAGTTACCCCATTTTAGAAACCCTGTTCAGTATTTTGCGACGTCGGCGTCGCCAGCACGATTCTTTTCACCCAGACCGTTTGCATTTACACAGTTTGCTATATGCACGGCGGTTTCGGTCATTCACGGGCCACAGGCCGAAAGTTTTACAAAATGCCTTTGCCTCGGTGCCGCTGTGGGGATTCATGTTGCTGGGTAGTGTGTTGGCAGTGACGTTTGCACACTCTACCCTAGCGTTAATGGCCTGTTTTGTGGTGATGGCGGTTTTGTATCAACTGGCGTACAGGTATTTGGTTCGGTTTGGACGCTTGTAGCGGGGGTAATAATGCGAACTCACTTATTATGCGAAGTTCAAATTTCGTTCAGAGGTTTAGCCCTTGGCCACGAGTGCAATCCG
>JBDNHM010000098.1:0-1591 GCA_041688825.1 Burkholderiaceae bacterium
AAAGCACGAACGGGGCAGCGCCGAACCGCTGCAGGTCAGTAAAAGATTACAGCTTAAAAACCTACACCTTTTGTCTTGATGAAAGGGTCCACTTTAAAGCCTGATAAGCGATATTTTTTGCAATTAGCAGGACAGCTTATTGGAGAGCCTCATAGCACCCTTCCGGTCGATGACAATTGGTCTGCACAACAATTACAAGGCGTAGCAGCTGTATATAGTAAAGATGGCGTGACACGTACTATTACATTACAAGGCGGGAAATTTTTCTCGCAAGTTCAAGGTGGACAAATTTTATAGCTTTTTACGTCAACTCAAGACCGACTAGGATTTAATGTCGATGCGCTTACTTGGATAGAGTTGATACGGGATTTGCAAGGAGTGGTTACTAGTTTGAAATATCATTCACCGTTTAACAGCGTGGATACGATCTGGTTGCGTCAGTAATCGAGTTGTTCCATGATCTGCACGGCCTGTCCGACTAAACGGCGTTGTTGTCCCGGTGCGCGGATCAGAAGAGCCTGGCCCAGGAACTGACAGGAAAGCGTTTTAGATAGACGCCGCTCAAAGTGGTACGCCAGAATCAAATCAAGCTGACTACGAGTTTCGAGGTACTGAACATGGGCATCATGTGGATCACGTGCGACTACGGCAAAGCGTTTGTTATGTTGTTTTATATAGTCGGCAAATCATCTTGACGGTCAGATGACGCAGTGCTGTGACTATTATTCACAACACTGAGTGATCTTGGTGGGTCGGGCGAGACTCGAACTCGCGACCAACGGATTAAAAGTCAGAATATATGGGGTATTTAACGATATTCATTGATGTTGAAAAAACCCCCTAGAATCAATCCATGCAATGCTATACGGCTACTTTACATATTTATTGATATTGATTAGAATTCTTACATATTGATAAAATTCTCTTACACCAGCCGTTACATGGATTCTTACACGGCCACGGAGAGATAACCTAAAGGCAACCAAGTATGGCTAAAATTAAACTCACCAGCGCCCGAATTAAAGCGTTCGATTGCCCCGTTGATACGAAGCAAGCATTTTTATGGGACAGCGAGGTTAAAGGTTTGGCCGTACGGGCAACCAAAAACGTTAAGGCATTTATTTATCAAACTGAGTTAAATGGCAAAACGCTACGCATAACCATTGGCGACGCGGGCGTATGGTCAATTGATGAACAGCGCGGTATAGGTGGCGAACTGCTGGCACATGGGGCACGTGCTGAAGCCAGACGGCTGCAAACAATAATTGACAAGGGCGATGACCCCCGCGAACTGAAGGCACAAAAGAAAGCCGCCACCATTGCCAAGACAGCCAAAGAACAAGTTAGGGGGCAGCCTGCACTAGAAGCATGGAACTCATACATTACCGCTCGATGTTTAAAACCAACTGAAAAGCATAGGGTATGGTCTGAACGCCACGCGAATGACCACAGGGGCATGGTGGCTGAAGGTGGAAAAATCATTACACGGGGGCGGCGTATTGGGGCACCAGCCGAACAACAAGAAGGCATCCTGCGACAACTCTTATCGATGCCATTAAAAAACATAACCCGCCCCCGCGTAGAAGCATGG
>JBDNHM010000099.1:0-12243 GCA_041688825.1 Burkholderiaceae bacterium
AAGCACGAACGGGGCAGCGCCGAACCGCTGCAGGTCAGTAAAAGATTACAGCTTAAAAACCTACACCTTTTGTCTTGATGAAAGGGTCCACTTTAATCTTTGTACTTTTAATATGATCGTTTACCCCAAGGCTAAGGCAAAAATTTTGATTATTTGTTTGCCTACTAATTAATTTTATTGCTTTTTAAACTTCCTATCATTAAGATTCACTGCGTATGCTTCAAAATACATAGTTAGTCTAAGGGTACAGAAATCTAATTTGTATTCATTGACTAAATGGCCATTTTAGCGATTAAATGATCGCTGTCATGATCGCAAAGTGAACCTATCTTTTTAATTTAAGGGGACTAACATGCGTCAAAATTTTTTATCAATTTTTGCCACCCTATTTTTTTTTGCAGTCCTATCAACTTCCGCTACAGCTCAAAGCTGGGACCTTCCGACAGGGTATGCGCCAACGAACTTTCACACACTGAATATCGAAAGATTTGCATCAGCGGTTGGTAAGGCAACTGACGGAAAGCTTGTGATTAAGGTTCACCCTGGTGCATCTTTGTACAAGATGCCCGAGATCAAGCGTGCGGTGCAAACTGGACAAGTACCCATTGGAGAGACTCTAATGGTTACGCTTAGCAACGAAAACCCTTTGTTTGCCATCGATGGCATGCCATTTTTCGCGAGTAGCTATGCCCTCGCAGAGAAGCTCTGGCGCATTCAACGTCCATATATTGATAAGCTTCTCACCGAACAGGGGTTAAAGTTACTCTTCGCCGTTCCTTGGCCGCCACAAGGCTTAATGGTCAACAAAGAAGTAAACAGCATATCTGATCTGGCCGGTTTAAGTTTTCGTGCATACGACCGCCAAACATCTCGCCTTGCCGAATTGTTCAAGGCACGTCCAATAACCATTCAAGCGGCCGAGGTTGCGCAGGCTATGTCAACAGGAAAAATCAATTCACTTATTGCATCTGCACAATCAGCCGTAGATTACAAAGCTTGGGAGTCTATTAAGTATTTTTACGACATTCAGGCGTGGTTGCCAAAGAACATGGTGATTGTAAATCAAGCTGAGTTCAGTGCTCTCAACCCCTCAACACAAAAAGCACTCATCAAGGCTGGTCAAGATGCTGAGACTGCTGGCTGGCAATCCAGTAAAGAAGTTTCAGAACGGACAAAGAAGATTCTTCAAGAAAACGGCATGATAGTACTTACCCCTTCACAAGAGCTTGTCAACGGGCTAAATGAACTTGGAAAAGTAATGCTTGCGGAGTGGTTAGCTAAAGCCGGAACACAAAGTACGACTGTGGTTGAATCGTTCAGGAAATAGGCGTACATATTTATCAGACTCCTAATTAACCCGTGGCCGTTAAAAAGTGAAAGACAGGGGTAAAAAGCATGGTTCGTATATTGCTTGAAAGACTGTATCTCCTCTCAGCCGCTCTGGGAGCCTTACTTTTTGTTGCTATTGAGCTGTTGATCCTTTACCAACTTGGCGGTCAGTTTTTGCCTTATATACCGAGGTCAGCTGATGAGTTTGCTGGGTATTGCATGGCCGCGTCAGCTTTTCTTGCTTTAGCCTATACCTTTCATTCAAACGAGCATATTCGCGTAACGTTTCTGGTAGATCGATTGAATCCAATTTCCAAACGCCTAGCGACTAAAACTGCAGTCAGTCTGTCACTCATTTTGTCAGGGTACTTAGCTTGGCACTTTATTAAGCTTACATACCTATCATGGCAATTAAATGATCTGAGCAACGGCTTGATTGCCCTACCTCTCTGGATTCCACAAAGTGCTATGGCGACAGGCGCCACTATATTTTTTATAGCAGTTCTACAGCGAACAGTTGATGTCTGGCGTGGCGCGGCCATCGAAACCATCACTAGGTCTAGTGAGGAACTCGCTCATGTTGATGGCTGATCATTCGGTAACGCTCGTTGCTATCTCAATAGTTGGAACGATGATCTTCTTGCTTGGAGTGGGTGTTTGGGTTGGTCTTGCTTTAATCGGTGTAGCATTTGTCACGATGTTCACTGGATCAACTCGGATGGCTGGCGATGCAATGGCCACCACAATATTTGGAAGTCTATCAAGTTGGACGCTTACATCTTTGCCACTATTTATCTGGATGGGGGAGATCCTGTTTCGCTCGCGACTTTCACAATTGATGTTTAATGGTTTGGCTCCATGGTTAGGCAAGGTTCCAGGGCGATTGATGCAAGTAAACGTGGTTGGCTCCACAATCTTTGCAGCTATCTCCGGATCGTCCGCTGCAACGTGTGCAACAGTCGGTAAAATAACGATTCCGGAATTAAAGAAACGACATTATCCTGAACAAATGATTATTGGATCGCTTGCTGGTGCCGGTACTTTAGGTTTGCTAATTCCGCCATCAATAATCATGATCGTCTACGGAGTTACTGCAGATGTTTCTATCAACAAATTGTTTATGGCTGGAGTTGTGCCCGGCATTACATTAGCCATATTATTTATGTTTTATGTAGGGTTTTGGTCAATAAGAAACGCTGATAAGGTGCCTGCCAACGACATCGATTTTAGTTTTTCGAATGTGTTTCGTTCAAGTCTTGACATTGCCCCCCCTATGTTGCTTATCTTGGCTGTACTCGGTTCAATATATACGGGTCTCGCTACCGCAACTGAATCTGCAGCTATTGGTGTCCTTTGTGCATTGCTGTTGTCAGCTGCCTACGGTGGATTCGGTATTCGTAATTTTTTTTCAACAATCATCGGTGCACTTAAAACCACCACCATGATCATGTTGATATTGGCTGGATCTTCATTTCTAACGATTGCCATGGGCTTTACAGGTATACCCCGAAATATTGCGGCTTGGGTTGGGTCACTTGATCTATCTCAATGGCAACTATTAATGCTACTTACATTAGTCTTTATTTTACTCGGATGTATTCTAGATGGCATCTCGATGATCGTGTTGACAATGGCTGTTTTGTTGCCCGTCGTCCAAACTGCTGGTGTCAATTTACTTTGGTTTGGTATTTATTTAATCTTGGTTGTTGAAATGGCACAAATCACACCACCCATTGGTTTTAACCTTTTTGTGCTTCAAGGCTTGACTAAACGTGATATTGGTTTTATCGCAAAATCTTCATTTCCGTTTTTTGTTATTTTGTGCATAATGCTTGTACTGATCTATCAATTTCCTAGCATCGTATTGTGGCTGCCAGAAAAAATGTAATTCACGAACTTTGGCTGTAGATATTGCGACCCGTGAAGTATCAGTAAAGCAACAATAACCAGTTCTCTAAATAGCTTAAATGTTCTTCTATTTTTTCACAACACGTCATGACAAGATGCACTAATTAATTTGAGTCAGAGGCCGACGTTTGTACACTAATCATTAGCAGATCTTGAAAATCATTTAATTAATTGTTTTTAATTAGTGCTTTCCCTAACTTGCTTTGATGATTTTTTAATTAATTGTTCGCCTACTAATTAATTTTATTGATATTTCAGTTTGCCGGTAGTATGCTTGTTGTCAGTAGGGGTATCACTGTATATGTTTATCCTTATGCTTTGAGTTTTTTATTAATTGCTGTTTGTTTGATGTTTAGCCTTTTAAGGAGATTTCCATGCAACGACGTCGATTTCTTTCCCAAGCTGTAACTTTGTCCGGTGCCGGGCTTGCAGTTGTAGCAGCACCCGCTGTAGCGCAATCAAACCCAGCAGTTCGGTGGCGTATGTCAACTAGTTGGCCTAAAAGTCTAGACACAATCTATGGTTCAGCTGATGAGCTTTGCAAGCGCGTTTCTGAACTCACTGGGGGGAAATTTGAAATACGTGCATTTCCTGGCGGTGAAATTGTTCCGGTTTCACAAAATATGGATGCTGTCGGCAATGGCACCGTTGAGTGCAATCATGTTTTGAGTACTTTTTACGTTGGAAAAAATACTGCGCTTGCATTCGACACAGGTCTGTCTTTCGGCATGAATTCTCGGCAACACAACTCATGGATGCTTTATGGCGGTGGGTTAGCCATGGTAAGAAAGATGTACGCAAATTATGGCATTACTAACTTCACCTGTGGCAACGTTGGCGTGCAAATGGGCGGCTGGTTCAGGAAAGAGATCAAATCGGTAGCAGATCTCAATGGTCTTAAAATGCGTATTGGTGGTATTGGTGGCATGGTTATGTCCAAGCTTGGGGTCATACCACAGCAAATACCTGCGGGCGATATCTACCCTGCCCTTGAAAAAGGGACTATTGATGCTTCTGAATGGATTGGGCCGTACGATGATGAAAAGCTTGGTTTAAACAAAGTAGCGCCTTTCTACTATGCACCAGGTTGGTGGGAAGGTAGCGCATCTATTACCACGATGGTTAACTCCAAAGCATATGAAGCATTACCGCCTAATTATAAAGCGGCCTTCGACGTTGCTTGTAACGAGCAAACCCTTAAGATGCTTGCTCATTATGATGCCGTTAACCCTGGCGCACTAAAAAAACTAATTGCTGCTGGCGCTAAATTGCGGTTCTTCCCCAAGGACATAATGGACGCATGTTTTAACGCATCGCAAGAGCTATGGAAAGAACTCATCATTAAAAATCCAGATTTCGCAGCAATTTATCCTAGCTGGAAAGCATTTCAAAAAGAAGAGGCGAGCTGGTTCCGTGTTGCAGAAAATTCATTAGATAATTTCACTTATAGCGCTGTTTTGCGTTAATAAGATTGATCTTAGTATAGCGATATGACTGACCATAATCACCTGCGTAGCCCTAAGCCCCAAGGAATTGGGGCTAGGGTGCTACGCAAAGAAGATACTCGTCACCTACACGGAAAAGGCAAATTTGTTGCTGACTTTTCAATGCCTGGTTTACTTGAAGTGGCATTTTTGCGAAGCCCGGTTGCTCATGCCAACATCACCAAAATTCATATTCCAACTCATGTATCTAGCGTTGTCTATACAAGAGATCAAATGGATGCGCTTGATATCACAGCTGACTCAACGTTACCGACTTATCAACCCTCGACACAGCCACCGCTAGCTTCTGGTAAGGTACGTTTCGTCGGTGAACCTATTGCTATGGCCTTCGCCAAATCGCGTGCTGAAGCCGAAGATATCATCGAAGAGATCGCCGTAGACTTTGATGAGTTACCTGTTTACATAAATGCAACTACATCAGACCAAGCCAGTGATAATTTTATACACGATGGCTGGTCAAACAATACCTTTCTATCTTTGACTATTGACAAAGAGTTTGAAGAAAATGCAGCTAAGGCTGACGTTGTCGTACGCCGCACTATAGACCTGTCACGACACTGCATGATTCCCCTTGAGGGGAAGGCTGCACTTGCTTATTGGGACAATCAAGCCGATCAGTTGGTGCTAGTAACTTCTACACAAGTGCCACACATGATACGAACGGCAATAGCATGCTTCTTGCAACTAGATCAAGAACAGGTTCGTGTTATTTCACCTGACGTTGGTGGCGCTTTTGGCTACAAGTGTGTACTTCAACAAGAAGAACTTTGCGTGGCATGGCTAGCAAAAACTTTACGTCGACCGTTTCGCTACATTGAAGACAGAAGAGAGCACCTGATTGCTGGTGCTAATACGCGCGAACATCATTACGAAATGACTGCCTACGCTGATAAAAGAGGAAAAATATTAGCGCTTGATGCTCAGATAACAATTGATGGGGGTGCCTATTCCGTTTGGCCCTTTACGACTGGACTAGAACCCGGACAAGCAGTTGGGAATTTGCCTGGTCCTTATGATATCAGGGGGTATCGATGTACATCACGTTCAGTAGCTACGAATAAGCCTGCATTTGTTCCTTATCGTGGTGTAGCGCGCACTGGCGTGTGTTTTGCAATTGAACTCACAATGAATGCCATTGCAAAAGAGGTCAATCGTGAACCATGGGAAATTCGCCTTGAAAATCTTGTTAAAGCTGAGCAAATGCCTTATGTCAACATAACGAATAAGCACTTTGACAGTGGTGATTTTCCTGCTAGCCTCGAGCGAGCAATGGCAATGCTTGATATTGACAAGTTTCGCATAAAACAAAGTCAATATCATGCAAATGGTAAGTTGATTGGCGTAGGGGTTGCGACATATACAGAACAAGCCGCTCATGGAACATCAGTCTTCGCAGCCTGGGGTACACCGATCATTCCTGGATTTGATCAAGCCTTCGTTCGCATAACGCCAGACGGCGGCTTGGAAATTCGTGTCGGTGTGCATTCCCACGGGCAAGGTATGGAAACGACATTCGCTCAAATTGCTCACGAAACCCTTGGCATAGATATTTCACGAGTACGTATGCTGCATGGTGACACAGGACAAACACCTTTTTCAACAGGTACTTTTGCGTCGCGATCACTAGTTATGTCTGGTGGTGCTGTCGCAAAAGCTTGCAAGGAACTCGTCCCCCGAATTTTAAAAATTGGCGCACACCTTCTAGATGTAAAGCCAAATGAAGTTCATTTGGATGGCGTTAATATTGTTTCATCTGCCGGATCAGTCACCATTAGTGATGTCGCAGGTGCCTGGTATCTTAAGCCACAGTTATTGCCCGCAGACGTCGATACCCGTGGGCTTGAAACAACCATGGGTTACAAACCCAAATTTGACGGTGGTTGTTTCACCTATGCTACGCATGCTGCCGTTGTAGCTGTAGACCCAGAGATTGGTGCAGTTGAAATACTCGACTACGTCTGCGTTGAAGACTGTGGTGTGATGGTTAACCCAATGATAGTCGAAGGGCAAACCATAGGTGGTATCGTGCAAGGACTCGGAACGGCATTGTATGAACATTCACCATACGATGAGCTCGGTCAACCTTTAGCATCAACGCTTGCTGACTATATGATTCCTGGTGCACCAGAAGCGCCTAGAATTCGTCTAGAGCATTTTGAGACGCCCTCACCTCATACCGAATTTGGTGCAAAGGGTATGGGTGAGGGTGGGGCAATCGCTCCGCCTGCCGTCATAATTAGTGCAATTAATGATGCATTGAGCCGATTAGGTGCTCTGGAGTTGTTGCATACTCCTGTAACACCGAAAGATATTATTCAAGCAATTGGTCAATCTCAGGTGAGAACAGCTTCATCAACCCTTGATGGTGCTACGTGAAGGCTGCTAAATTTGACCTAGACGTTCCTGTATCGTTAAATAATGCCCTTCTTGGGCTGAGGGCTGACACATTAATCTCTAAGGTGATTGCTGGAAGCCAGTCACTAGGTCCAATGTTGAATTTGCGACTTGTAAGACCAAACTGTCTATTTGATATTTCGTCGATCTCTGATCTCAGAGACGTGACAATTGATCATGGCAAAATTCGAATTGGTGCTTGTGTGACGCATGCTGAGATTGAGGATGGTGTCTTCGCAGCTTTGCGTGATCACCCTTGGCAACATGTCGCGGCCACAATCGCCTACAGGTCAGTCCGGAATCGCGGTACGGTCGGCGGAAGCATCGCTCATGCTGATCCTGCGGCAGACTGAATTTTGGCTGCAACGGCAATGAATGCTGAGGTTCAAATTGTACGCCTTGATCAAACTGACAATTCATTGATGGGCCGAATTGTTCCGATGAATAAATTCATGTTAGCCGCCTACACAACAGCGCTAGAAGAAACAGAAATCATTCACCAAATTATTTTGCCACAACCTTCCATCAATTCATGTTGGGGCTATTACAAGTTCTGTCGAAAAGTTGGTGAATTTGCACAGGCTAGTAGCGCAGTCTATTTCGATGAAGTCAATAAAATCGCCAATATTGCAATTGGTGCCCTTGACGGCCCGCCAAAATTACTCGGTAGCTTAGCAAAGAAGATACTGGAATCAAGCTGGAATCAAAAAAATAGAATTGATAAACTCGATATTATTCAGGCTGAAGTATCTAACGTTCTTGCTGACCGTGACACAGCCGATCAAAAGATGTATGTGACAGCAATCAACCGTGCATTAAACAAAGCCTTCAATCGGGAGGGTGACCATGAATAATGAATCCAAAATAGCCGAAGAAAAGAGTGTGGCTTCTGAGACTCGCCAAGTAACATTGATAGTGAATGGGCAGAATATCAGCCAAGCAGTAAAGCCAAGAACTCATTTGGGAGACTTCCTTCGGGATGATATCGGCCTAACAGGAACACACCTGGGTTGTGAGCACGGGGTGTGCGGTGCCTGTGTAGTTTTGCTAGACGGCAAGCCCATTCGCTCATGCATCACATTTGCAGCCTCATGTAATAACCGATCAGTGACGACAATCGAGGGTTATGGTGACGATCCTGTCATGGATCAACTTAGACGGGCATTTACTGAATACCATGCACTGCAGTGCGGTTACTGCACACCTGGAATGCTAGCAACGGCTAGAGATATTGTTATTCGCCTACCAGATGCTGACGAAAAGAAAATAAGGGCTGAACTCTCTGGCAATCTATGCAGATGCACTGGTTACATGGGAATAGTTGATGCAATTATGGCAGTGCTAGCCCAACAAAAACTTAATCCTGACCCTGCAGTAATCGCTTTGCGTGCACCTTTAACACCATTGGCAAACAGCAATACTGCTGCAAAGAGCTCATCAATCACCATCAAGCCGGTCATAATTAACTCAGAAGTTTTTGAAAAAAACAAAGACGTGACTGTTTCAAACATACCCTCGGCATCAACGTCAGGAATCTCACCAAAAGGCACTGTAATTGAACAGGTTTTCGAGCTGTCACATCCAGCAGATGACGTCTGGATGTTGATGACAGACTTGCCAAAAGTTGCTCGCTGCTTGCCAGGAGCAGAAATTTTATCTGAAGAAAATGGTCAAGTCACAGGTCGTATATCAATCAAATTCGGGCCTATGCAAGCCAGTTTTGAGGGACAAGCAACACTAGATGTTGATCAGGTGAAACAGCAGGCAACGCTAATTGGTGTTGGGCGCGACAAGTTGAGCAATTCAAGAGCACGTGGTCAGGTTTTTTATAGCATTGAACCAACAGGAGAAATGGATTCTCTAGTTCACATTAATATGATGTATTCCTTGCAAGGCCCACTGGCTCAGTTCTCTCGCTCTGGAATCGTGCAGGACTTTGTTCGACGGTTAGTAGAAGACTTCGCTAAAAACGTATCAAAACTACTGACAGATCCTAACACTACAGATCCGATGCCAAATTCAACAATCAATCCGATCTCAATATTTGTCGAAGTTTTATTAAAACGAATACGAAGGTTGCTTCGCATCAAGGACTAGCGCATGAAGATTATGTTAAAAATTTCAGCCGCAATCGATTTGTTAAACGAATTTGTGGGTAAGTTAGTTATGTGGCTCACCCTTATTGTAGTTGTCATCAGTTCATCCAATGCAATCATTAGAAAGCTATTTAACAACAGTTCAAATGCATGGCTTGAGTTGCAATGGTATCTGTTTGGCGCAATATTTTTACTTGCATCTGGTTACACATTTTTAAGAAATAACCACGTACGCGTCGATATCCTCTCTTCCAAATTATCAAAACGACATCAGCTTTACATCGAAATATTTGGTGTTTTGTTTTTTCTGCTACCAATCTCGATCCTCATTATGGTCTTATCTTGGCCAGTATTTATTCATTCATTTGTCGAGAATGAGCAATCTTCAAATGCTGGGGGCTTAGTTCGTTGGCCACTGAAAATAATTGTGCCCGTTGGTTTTCTTTTACTTGTACTAGCGGGCATTTCACACCTGATAAAGTGTGTTGGCTGTCTTCGTGGTGCTTGTCCAGATCCAACATTAAACAACGAAGGTAAATCTTCTGAGCAAGAGTTAGCAGATGCGATCATGATGCGCGACGAATATAAGGCCTTGCCTAAATCTGAACATATCAATACGTCAGTGCCTACAAGAGATTGAAACTATGATGATTGAACTCTTGGCAGACAATTTAGCCCCAGTTATGTTCATAAGCCTTTTTTTGTTTTTTTTGCTTGGATTCCCAATTGCATTTTCTTTGGCTGCAAACGGATTACTGTTTGGGTTAATTGGAATTGAGCTCGGCCTATTAACTCCTGCTTTGTTTCAGGCGCTTCCGGCACGCGTCATCGGCATCATGTCGAATGATATTTTACTCGCCATTCCATTCTTTACCTTTATGGGACTGATACTTGAGCGCTCAGGAATGGCTGAGGAGCTTCTAGAAACTATTGGCCAACTTTTTGGAGCAGTACGAGGAGGATTGGCTATTGCAGTCGTTTTTGTCGGTGCCATGCTAGCTGCTGCTACAGGCGTTGTTTCTGCATCAGTCATATCAATGGGCCTAATCTCATTACCAATTATGCTGCGCTATGGTTATGATCGCCGCTTTGCGGCCGGCATCATTGCTGCATCAGGCACACTGTCACAGATCATTCCTCCTTCTATAGTTCTAATAGTGCTGGCAGACCAACTAGGGCGTTCAGTTGGTGACATGTATTTAGGGGCATTTATACCTGGACTTACACTCGCCCTAAGTTACGTTGCATATACATTCATCGTAGCTTGGCTCAAACCAAGCACTGCTCCAGCTATGCCCTTGTCTGCGCGAACTTTCATTGAACCGTCTGGAAGTTCAGGCACAAAATCTCTTATCGTACTGATCGTTGCTTCAGTCACGATCAGTACGCTTATACTGAGATATTTGGTAGCCCCTGATGCGCCAGTTGATGAACGAATTGTTTCATCGATTTTGTTGTTTGGTCTGATTTCTTTTTTAATTGCTTTTATTAACAAGGTTTTAAAGCTTGGTTTGCTTTCGCAAATCACCGAGCGAGTCACTTTTGTGATGATTCCGCCACTAGCACTCATCTTCCTTGTTCTCGGCACTATTTTCATTGGTTTGGCTACCCCAACAGAGGGTGGTGCAATGGGTGCTGTTGGCGCAATTATCATGGCAGTCTCTCGCAAGCGTCTTACGTTCCAGTTACTGCGTCACGCGATGGATACTACTACTAAATTAACATGCTTTGTTATGTTTATCTTAGTTGGGGCGACTGTCTTTGCACTAACCTTTCGAGCAATCGATGGGGATCTTTGGATTGAACACCTTTTGATCAATCTGCCGGGCGGTGAGATGGGGTTCCTAATTGTTGTAAGCATAGTGGTTTTTTTACTGGCGTTTTTTTTAGATTTCTTCGAACTCGCTTTTATAGTCGTACCTTTGCTTGCGCCTGTGGCAGACAAAATGGGAATCGATTTGATATGGTTTGGTGTCTTGCTCGCTGTCAACATGCAAACATCATTTATGCATCCACCATTTGGATTTGCATTGTTTTATCTAAGGTCTGTTGCGCCGAAAGAGGACTACATCGATAAGGTCACGAACCAGCGGATAGCACGTGTCACGACGGGTCAAATTTACATGGGTTCAGTGCCATTTATCTGCATTCAATTACTAATGGTAATCGCTGTGCTCATGTTTCCAAGAATGGTTACTCACTACAAAGATGATGCGCCCAAGGTAGACCCTTCCAATATAGAAATTACTATGCCTGTCAACCCGTACGGTAGTGCTGGAAGCTATAGCGAAAATGGATTACCTGACCCTGCCCATATCTTCCGTTGAGTCACAGGAGACGTTCAAGAAATTTCATCTTGTCAGGCTTGCCATTCCATTCTTCAGCGTTTTCCAAAGATTCTTTTGACTTTGAAATGCTTGAGAATAATGGGCTCAACTCAGCGTTTAGTGCTATTAGCGTCTGCTGATCGGCGGGTACGTCTGCCTCTGCGTAAATCGCATTTGCAGGGCATTCAGGTATACACACTGCGCAGTCTATGCATTCGTCAGGGTCTATGACCAAAAAATTAGGACCTTCACGAAAACAGTCAACAGGGCAAACATCAACGCAGTCAGTGAACTTGCACTTGATGCAATTCTCGGTCACGACATGAGTCATGAGAAACTCCCTTTGATTGTAAGCATACTAACTATTGTAGCTCGAAGAAAATAAATGCTACAAGTAGATTTTAAGAATATTATAAAAAATTGTAATTGTTGGCAGTAATCAAGAAGTAAAGTAAGCACCCGACCTGCACCGCCTAGCTTTCAGTCATAAATTTATCCACAATAAGGGTCCATCTAATTTTGAACTGAACCCACAAAGTTGGACATCAAATTACTTCATTAAACCCATTTCTTTCCTATATTGCACTGGGCTCAAACCATTCAGCTTGAGCTTTATACGAGCATTATTATAGTAATGTATATATTCTTTAATGCCAGCTGTCACTGATCGGTGTAATGGGGCCA
>JBDNHM010000100.1:0-1128 GCA_041688825.1 Burkholderiaceae bacterium
CAGATAATTTTGTTAACCGCATGCAAAGTATTACTGACGTTTCAAATAATGACTATTGGGTCAGGCTAAATTTGTGGAAAGTAGGGCTTAACCATGCCGTATTTTTTATGAAAAACGAGCCCTCAAGATTTCTTTTTGGTGCGGGCGGCAAAAGCTATGGGCCTATGCAAATCGAATTTTTCAAAGATATGCCAATGAATGAAGCAGATCGAGAGAAATTTACAGGCTTTGGTTACCCTTCGGGTGACAGCCATAATATGTATATAGATAGCGTATTAAAAAACGGCATCGTTTGGACAGTTTTATTTTTGTTTTATCTTTTATGGTTAGCCACAGGTTTTAAAATTAAAAATACATGGCAACGACCCGAACCTTTTATTTTGTTAGCCTTTTACGCTGTATTAGGTATGGCTTACACCATACTTCCACACTTTTTCACTTATTTTTTAATCTTTTTTATGGTGTATTTACTTTCATCGGTTCAGAAAAATCAGTCACCATTAAGTTAAAATTGACCGTGAAGGTAATGAAGGGTCGGCAAGTCTTTTTGCGCCCTCATTGCCGCTAACAGGCAAACCAGTTGGGTCAAGAAGCCCTAGTTGAACCAGCACACAAGCTTGATCCCAGTAAATATGTTCGTGAGACACCTTTCCGTCTTGGAATCCTACAATGACAACAAAGGCGACCTCAACCTTTTTACCTGTTGGGGCAACGCCAGGAAGCATCCAGTCGATGACGGTGGTGTGGGTAAAACTAATAATGTGTTCTTCTACGATTTGGTTTTCGCCCACTGTCAGTGAAACCGGTTGCATATTGATATCTGGCGGAAAAAACTTGCCTATTAAGTGGTTTGCATAAAACGACTTCACACCCTCGTGACCGAAAGCCCCGGCCATGCTGGGCACGATATGCAGATGAGGTGTATCGGTCATGGTGGCCATGGTCGTGTCAAGGTCACCTGCCAGTTCAGCGTTGACATGTTTTTTAAACAAATCAACCATCGATTGTTGTGCGGGTGAGTAGTGCGTGTTGATTTCGCTAGACATGTTGTGGCCTTTTTCAATAAATTAAAGATGCACGCTAATAACGTCGACTGCTCAGCATGCGCTTATTTTTTTAAGCTAGCGC
>JBDNHM010000101.1:0-1127 GCA_041688825.1 Burkholderiaceae bacterium
GCCAAGCTTTTATATCGTTTGATGATGTCTACTGGTTTGATCTCGACGTCTTTGACGTTGGTGACAATGACTAACTTGCCATCAACAAGCTCGGCGTGTTTAAGGGCTTTTTCATCAATGTCATAGGTGAAGCGTTCTGACTTCATGTCAACTTTGATGATTTTAGCCAGGTGCAATGCTTTGACCTCGTGGTAGAACCGTGCCGTGGCCCCACCGTCAGAGAGTTTGCGGCCTCGGTTTACCGCGCCACCGTCTTGATGGTCAAGTTTATTAACCCAAAGCACAGCTTTGGCTTCAAGTTCTTTTATCTTGGCGCGTCGCCACTCAGTTTGCTCTTTAGCGCGTATGGGGTGATGAGCCACTACGAGCCTGAGGTCTTGCCATGTGGTCTCGTCAATAGTTTCTTTTTGTTGCTCGGTGATTTTGCTTTGAAACTGTTCAAGAATCTCTACAAACTCACCATACCGCCTGGCGGGCACCGCCAATATGAACTCTAGCTTGCGACCATCGCTTAGCGTAATCTTTTGAAGCTCATCCATGTTGTCAAGTGATAGCAAACCTCTGTCTGCCACAATGATCAATCGCCTAATATGGCTAAATCGAGCCAACACCTTCTCAACCGTGGGTAGTATGGTCTTGGCCTCAGGTTGGTTGCCATCAAAGACCTCATGATAAATGGGCAACCCTTCAGCTGTTTGCACCACCCCAAGCATGAATTGTCTGGCAATCAGGCCTTCTTTAGACATGCCGTAGTGGCGTACATCGTCAGTTAGTTCTGTGTGGCCCTCAACACCAATGGTCGTGAGGTCATAAAACACCATCGACAAGTCTTGATCAACCATGGGGCGTAATTGCTGAGCGATGACTTGTTCAACCTCTTCTTGGTGGTCAATCAAGGCGTCCATGCTGCGAAGCAGTTGCTGGTGGGTGAGCGCAGCCGTGTCAATTTGTGGCATGCTCACCGTCTCAAGCCAACGCAGCACGCCCAGCTTAGAGTCAGGGTCACACAGACGGTTAAACACCATCACCCGAATAGCATGCTCAACGGCTGTCGTAAACCGAGCTTTACGAAACACCCGAGCCAGTGCGTCAAAGCCGACTTCATGCCACAAGCGATGCAAGGCCCA
>JBDNHM010000102.1:0-15711 GCA_041688825.1 Burkholderiaceae bacterium
GCAACCTTTGCAACCTTTGCAACCTTAGCGACTTCAGAGACCTTAGCTTCCTTGGCGACCTTTGCAACCTTTGCAACCTTAGCGACTTCAGAGACCTTAGCTTCCTTGGCGACCTTAGCTTCTTTAGCAACTTTAACTTCCTTTGCAACCTTTGCAATATCAGCCACATCAACTACTTTCGTTACCTTAGCTGCTTTTTCTGAATCAGCCACCTTAGTTGCCTTAACTGCGTTTGTTATGTCAGCCACCTTCGCCACCTCAGTTACCTGAGTTATCTTTGAAACTTTAAGCGCCGGTATTGCTTGATCAGATTTAACAGCTTTGACAGCCTTGCTTACCTTAACTGCTTTAACTTCTTGAACTGTTTCGACTGTTTTATTGACCGCTTTAACTGGGCCTGATTTAGGGGTTTTAGGCGTGTTAACAAGCTTGACTACTTTACTAGGCTTGCTTAATTTATCTAGCGATTCGGAAGCTACTTTTTGAGTTGTCGATTTAGCCCGTTTTGCGGTGACTTTAGTTGAAGCCTTTTCTATACTCAAAGTAGGATCAGCAGTTTTGCTTTTACTTACTCGCGTTGTGCTTTTCTTAACTGCTTTAACGGCTGATATTTCTGCGGTTTGAGCTGAGTCAACTGACTCTGTAATTGTTTGTGATTTTTTGTTCATAAATGACGATCTTCTAATTTTGATTGGCCAGACACGCTTTCTTCGAGCACGGTGCTCTCTAATTCGCATTCGGTGGAAATGGTGGTGACTACGTCTGTCGTTGTCGTTGTGATTGAAGTTAAGGGTTCTTGATCAGCCGGCACGCTGGCAAACCCAAGTAAAGCATCTGAGGCTTCGGCCTCAGGTGTGGTGACGGGTGGTAGTTCATCTAATGCATGAAGACCTAGATCATCTAAAAACTGGCGTGTGGTGCCTAATAGCCCAGGACGACCGGGACCATCACGATGGCCAATGACTTCTATCCAGCCCCGCTCTTCTAGGGTTCGAATAATTTGGGTGGAAACCGTAACCCCCCTGATGTCTTCAATGTCACCGCGCGTAACCGGTTGCTTCCAAGCAATAATTGCAAGTGTTTCAAGCACAGCACGCGAATATTTCGGAGTAGGTTCTGGGTTCAGCCTTTCTAAAAAGCGCTGCATTGAAGTTCGGCTTTGAAAGCGCCAACCTGAAGCTACTTCAACTAATTCAAGACCCCGATCTAGCCAATTTTGCTGCAACGTTTCTAGCCAAGCCTTCATCTGATCTGGTGCGACCCCTTCCTCACCAAAGAGCTTATAAAGTGCAGAAGCGGACATGGCTGTTGGTGCGCATAGTAACGCTGTTTCGATGATTCTTATTGCATCTATATCTTGTGTCATCTTTCTAACTCATACCTATGTGACTTAAAGTGAAAATGTTTACTGCTGAGCACTTCAAATGTGTGCTGTTAGAAGCGTCTTTAGAACGACTTGCTGACGGGCTACAAATTTGCTATAATCTATAACTCAGACGCGGGGTGGAGCAGTCTGGCAGCTCGTCGGGCTCATAACCCGAAGGTCGTAGGTTCAAATCCTACCCCCGCAACCAAATTCTTTAAACTGATAAATATTTAAATCAGATGTTTTCTGATTAGTCTTTAATTTTTCAGTTTTAATGTTTTCAGTTTTAATTTTTAGTTCCAATTTAGCCAACCTTAACCGGTTGGTTTTTTTGCTTTTAAGCTTAGGCTCAATTATTAAGTGAGTCTATACAACACAAATTTAAATCAAAAGGTTTTAAATTTCGCATAGAAAAGCATTGGCAAAAACCAAACGCGTAAGCTATTTTGATGCAATCGATGTGGTGATGACTGTGATGCGCGACTTAGTTGTGAATAAAACAAAAAAGTTATCAGGGCGCAAAAAAAATATTTGATGGTTTATAACCAAAATGAGTATTTACAACCATAAACTCAAATCAGCTTGCAACATCAAATCTTGCACATAGTTTAACTGATGCACCGCTTAATCAACAAACTTAACGCTTCAATTCGTTGCATTCACGCACAAATACTCACCAAAACGGTACCTTTGCGCCAAAAAAGGCGCGTGCTTAAGGGTCTGAATCAATGATTCAGGGGTTTTTGAGTGGGTTGCAACATAGATAACAGACACTTTGGGCTCTTTTTTAGTCAAAACAGCCATAAATAAACGCCGCAAGGCATCGGCTAAGGGTGACTTCAAAGCACAGCATAAACACTGCCCTTCCGCTACCATAAGTTCATCTTCAGGTAATGGTTGAAACCGTAAGTATTCTGGCCAATCAATCGGGCGTTCAAATGGTGCCATAAAAACTAAGGCGCTAGCTTGAGGTTGATTAATAGCCATGGCCCAAGCGCAAAATTCTACAGGACATAACCCGTGCAAGGCGTTGACTTCTATGCGCCGATCTGTGCTCAATTTCACCACTTATAATATTAAAAAAAGGTTAATTATTGATATTTATTTTAGCCACTAAACCCAAAGCACATCAAGCCGTGTGTTCGGTGTAAATCGATAAGCAATCTGTGCTTGCAACAGTTCCGCCGTAGCCAGTGCATCTGTCACAGCGTGATGAGGTGCATAAAAAGGAAGACCATATCTTGCTCGACTTTTTGCAAGACGAATTGAAACGGGTTGGGTATTTTTATTTTTAAATATTTGACGAAACCAATTTGAAGCTGACGACTTACGGTGCAAGCGGGCTTCAAGTTCCATTGTGTCTATCATGGGTATTTCAATCGTTTCATTTAAGATTCGTTTAAGGGCATGATTAATAAATGATCGTTCAATAGCGCGGCAATGCACAACCATGACATGCCCTGACATCATTTGCAATATGTCACCTAAAACGGCTTCAAATGTTGGCGCATTTTTGACTTTTGAATGGGTAATGCCATGCAAAGCAATCGTTGCATCAACAAGGGGCACATTGGGGTTGATGACCCAATGCTGAGAAAGACTAGCTTGAATAATTTTTGTTGACATCGGCATCATGCCAACACTGACGATGCCATCTATGTTTGGATTCAGTCCAGTCGTCTCAATATCAAGCGCCATGAGCGGTACTTGATTAATCGGGATGTGACCTTCCAATACACCTTCTGCATAATAATTTTTTAGCCGAACATTGTGAGCTGTTTTACTTAAGGCTTTGAAGCGAGCGCACCAATCAAGCGGCTCTTGGTCGTTACCCTTACTTTTTTTCTTCAGACCTAAATGACTTGCATGCAACAAAGTTATTATTCCTAATTAAGTGATCTAAATCTAAACAGACCGGGGTCTATAGGCTTAACTCAGGTAACTAACATGATCAATATCGCTAAGGTAAGTGATGTGGGTAACTTGGCTGACTTACTGACGTTGACGTGAAAAACATAACGAGTATGGCTGATTTGAATAATGAAAAAAATTAATTTAAACGTCCTGGCTGATATCTAAATTTAAGATATTTTTGTGCATGACTTAAAATAAGAAAAGCATCGCGTAGATTTTTTCTCTCAAAATCTGACAACATTCCAGGCTCAACGCTATTGTCAGGCTCTTGACTGTTAGTAATGTCATTGGATTGATTACGAACACGAACCATTGAAATAAACTCAAGTGCATCTTGTAAGTCACGCCCTCTTCCCAGTGGCAAAATATTTGCGTTAATCACATCTTGAAGTCGATCGAATGAGTTACGGTTGCGTGAACCTATAGCCAGCGCATGCACACGAATTAAGTCTGTTAAAGGGGCTGTGCCTCGGCGCTTAAGATTCATTGCACGGGTATGCCGTCCGTCAGTTTCTAAAACAAAATCTTTAAAAAAACCAATCGGTGGCGTTCGCAATAATGCGTTTCTAGCCATACTGGCTAAAAACCATGAATTACCTTTTGCCTTTTTTGCAATCAGTGCACGCAATGTTTCAGCAAATTCGTTTTGGCCATAAACCCCATCAAGATCAAAAAATATATTGCTGGTTAATAGAGACTCTGGCGTGGGTGAGTCTATCCACTCGGAAAAGTAATCTTGCCAAACTCTCAACGGTTGTCGCCAACGAATATTGGTAGCCATAACCCCACCTGTGCAATAGGTGTAGCCACATTTAGCCAAACCGTCACAGACAAAGGTTGCCAGTTTTTCAAAGTAAGCGTCGTGCTTGATCGGGTCAAAGCGGTTATCTAAAACCAAAGCGTTGTCTTGATCTGTAACCACAAACTGTTCTTGTCGCGCCATACTACCCAAAGCCAAAAAACAATAAGGTATTGGTGGTGGTCCGAATTGTTGTTCAGCCAAATCGAGCAACCTTTGTTTATAACTACGACCAATTGCAGACATGGCGCTACCAATCATGTGCGAATTGGCATCTTCTTTTGTCATACGAACAAAACTTGCTCTGACTTCACCCGTTAACGCTGAAAGTTCATCAACTGTTTGTTGATGAAAAATACGACTCACTACAAACAAACTATTACGTGACTCATAACGCAAAATATCTGAAAGTGCTAAAACGCCTACTGGATGATTGTATTTTAAAACAGGTAAGTGATGTACGTTGTGTCGCAACATCACAAGCAAAGCTTCAAATGCCAATTGATCATGTCGAATTGAAACAGGCGTTTCTGTCATGATTGATTCAATTTTTGTATCAAGCGAAAGGCCTTGTGCAACGGCTCGTTGCCGAATATCTCGATCGGTAACAATACCAACTGATTTTTCACCATTCATAACCAATATTGAAGAAACACTGGCTTCGCTCATGATCATTGCCGCTTGTTTTAGAGACGTTTTTCTTGATGTTACGACAGGGTCACGATCTAACAAACTTTCAACCGAAGTTGACATCAATTCGTTAGCTTGTTCGCTCTTAGAAATGACAGATCGCAAGCGCGAACGATCATCAACTTCAATGAGATCGGCGAATGCTTCGTGCATTTCAAAAAGATCAAGAAATATTGAATCGGGTATGACGTATAAGAGCGTGTCTTCTAGCGCTGAAGCAGAAAAACGTACTTGTTTTTTTTGCTGCAAAAGCCCTGCTTCGCCAAAGTGCCCGCCTTCATTTAAACGGTTGTAAAGTGTGCCATCGCGACGAAAAATTTCTACAGCTCCGCTTCGCACTAACCACCAGTTAAGCGCAGGCTCACCAAATATTAAAATGGGTGAATCGGCTTTAAAGTACTGAACGTTTATTGACTGTGCTACGGCCGACAAAACTTCTTCAGGCAAAGACGTGAAGGGTGAGTGTCTTTGTAAAAAAATCAGTATTTCAAGCTTTTCACTTTCCATATTTTTAGTATTTGTTTAACTGACCGTTTAGTTATGTGGCTGTTTGGTTAAGTTATTGCTTTGGTTAACCAACTTTTTGCTTAAGTTGATGCTTTGGTTTTTTTAATTTTCTTAGGTCTTGGTTCACTCATTAAGCCCTTTAAAAGTGATACCGTGGCAACCAGTAAAACGATAGTGAAAGGAAACCCTGTTGATACCGCCATGGCTTGAAGTGCCACAAGCCCCCCACCCAATATCAATGCAATTGCCACCAAGCCTTCAAAAGTGCACCAAAACACGCGTTGCGGTGCGGGTGACTCTACTTTTCCGCCTGATGCAATGACGTCAATCACAAGAGAGCCTGAGTCTGATGATGTTACAAAAAATACAATAACTAAAATAATGGCGATAAATGAAGAAATTTGAGCAAAAGGTAATGCTTGCAACATTAGGAAAATTTGAAGTGGCACTTCAGCTTCTGTTACAGCTAAGTACCCTTGGTTTACAACTTGAAAGATTGCTGTGCTTCCAAATACGGTCATCCACAGCACGCATGCTAGAGAGGGTACAAGCAGAACTGACACGATGAACTCACGCACTGAGCGGCCACGCGAAACGCGGGCAATAAACATACCGACAAAGGGTGACCAAGATATCCACCAAGCCCAGTAAAAGGCTGTCCACCCTTGAGAGAAGTTAGCGTCTTCGCGGCCAAATGGGTTGCCAAGAGCAGGTAAGTATTCTACGTACGCACCTAAATTAGTGAAAAAACCAGTGATGATAGCCATGGTTGGGCCCACGGCAATCACAAACACCAACAGTATGCCTGCGAGCACCATGTTAATTTCAGACAATCGTTTCACACCCGAGTCAAGGCCTGCCAAGACTGACGTCATCGCAATGCCCGTGATCGCAATCACTAACAAGATTTGGGTGGTGTCACCCATAGGCACACCAAAAAGAAAGTTTAGGCCTGCGGCAGCCTGTGAAGAGCCCAGCCCAAGTGAGGTTGCCAGACCAAACATGGTGGCCATGACTGCTAACACATCAATCACGTTGCCAGGCCAACCCCAAATTCGCTCACCTAACAATGGATAAAAAACTGAACGAATGGTTAAAGGTAACCCTTTATTAAAAGAAAAAATGGCCAAACCCAAGGCTAAAACAGCATAAATAGCCCAAGGGTGAAGACCCCAGTGATAAATGGTGGCTGCCATCGCGAGTCGTTGGGCTGCAACTGAGTCACCTGCTGCCGCGCCTAACGGTGCCCAATCTGTTCGTACGCCATTTTCTAAAACTGTACCGCCCATTGCGGTACCGAAATGAGTCAGGGGTTCTGAAACGCCATAAAACATGAGACCAATACCCATGCCTGCAGCAAATAACATTGAAAACCATGCGGTATATGAATAATCAGGTTTGGCCTCGGTTCCACCGATCCGAACCCGCCCGAGCGGGGAAATGGCAATAACAATACATATTATTACAAAGAAGTTACCCGATAAAATAAAAAACCAGTCAAGATTTGATGTCAACCAACCTCGTAGCTGGCCGAACAAGGGTTCAGCTTGATCTTGAAAAATGAGGGTTAGTAAAACAAAAGTTATAACCAGTATGGCTGATGTTGCAAACACTTTGTTATGAATATCTAGACCAAACGGCCCGACATTCATAACAATATTATCTTGACCAACGGTGTAATCGGTATCGATGGGGTTAACTTCACCATCTGGAATCATGGGATCATTTTTTTTATAAGTCACTCAGTTTCTCTGTTTTTTCGTCTGTGGTGAGACGCGTTTGTGTGTGAGGAAGAGTCAACCGCTGGTGGCAGTCGCCTATATACACCATAACATGAGCAGTTAAAGAGGCTTGATTCATATTTAAGACTTGAGCGCCTGATCAACCGAATAACGGCCTGCACCATAAGTAGCAATCAAGAGATAGGCTGCCAATATGGTCAGTTTTTATAAAATTGAGGTTCGTTCAAAACGGGGTTAATGCCCGCCCAGAAAGGGTGACCTAAATAGGTTACAAAAACAGCCATAAGAGCACCATCATAGGCGCCATCAAAATTCGTGATACTTAAAGCGCTATGTTGTGCATCATACTAGGCGTGGAATAATCTTTCCCGGGTTGAAAATATTTGATGGGTCAAGCGCATTTTTAATCGCTTGCATCACTTCTAGCGTATCGCGACCATGTTCAGCTTCCATAAACTGTAATTTGTGTAAACCAATGCCGTGTTCACCTGTGCAGGTTCCATCAGCTTGAATGGCCAAGTTAACCAGATCATGATTCAAACGTTCTGAGGCTTCCCACTCAGATGGGTCATTTGGGTCGAGCAACATTAAGACATGAAAGTTACCATCACCTACGTGGCCAACAATGGTGGTGGGGAAACTCACATTTTTTAACCATTCTGTTGTCTGGTCGATGCAATGCGCGAGCCGTGATATAGGCACACACACATCGGTTGTGCTCACACGACAACCAGGTCGCAATTGAATGCCTGCAAAATAAGCGTTGTGTCGCGCTGTCCAGAGTCGGTTTCGATCTTCTGGGTGCTCAGCCCATGCGAAATCAGTGCCACCGGCGTCTCGCGCAATGTCTTGAACCGTTTCAGCTTGCTCTTTAACGCTTGCAGGGGTACCGTGGAATTCAAATAACAATAAAGGCGACTCTTGTAGTGTGAGCTTGCTGTATATGTTGCTGGCTCGCACTGCATCAGTATTCATCAGTTCAACCCGTGCGACGGGCACGCCCATTTGAATGGTTTGAATAACGCATTCAACCGCATCATGAACCGATGAAAAGTTACAAACTGCTACGCTGATCGCTTCAGGTTGAGGGTAAAGCCTAAGTGACACTTCAGTAATGATGCCAAGCGTGCCTTCACTGCCCACATATAAACGCGTTAAGTCGTACCCCGCTGAAGATTTTCTAGCGCGTCTAGCGGTGCGAATCACTTTACCTTGAGCCGTCACCACTTCAAGTGATAAAACGTTTTCGCGCATGGTGCCGTACCGCACAGCGTTTGTACCTGAAGCACGTGTCGCTGCCATGCCACCTATTGAGGCATCAGCACCGGGGTCGATTGGAAAGAAAAGCCCAGAGGTTCGTATTTGCTCGTTTAATTGCTTGCGACTGATACCCGGCTGCACGGTGACTGATAAATCTTCCACGTGCAGGGCAAGCAGTTTATTCATGTGAGAAAGATCAATGCTGATACCGCCCTCAATAGCCAACAAATGCCCTTCAAGCGAAGACCCTGCGCCATAGGGAATAAGGGGGACTT
Organism: Burkholderiaceae bacterium; assembly: GCA_041688825.1. GTDB lineage: Bacteria > Pseudomonadota > Gammaproteobacteria > Burkholderiales > Burkholderiaceae_B > Algicoccus. Next base: position 8,554 of record JBDNHM010000102.1, read on the forward strand.
GATGCGTACGACATTGATTCACAACAAACACAACATCATCAGTTGATTCTGCATAAACCACCGCGTCTGGCAACATCATAGGAAATGGGGATTCGTCTCGACCATGGTGCTCACGAACCGACACGGCGGTATTAAAACGCGCCCCAAACCGATTTTGCATCGCTTGCAGCATGTCGCTTGGCAAGGGTTTACGTAAGCATTGCTCAATGATGTGATTGCCCATTTAATTGCTCCAGAGTTGCACTGAATTTAGCCTGAAATATGGCCAATTGAAAGGTTTTTATGCGCTTTGTATTGTTAAAAATCATTTTGAGCATATTTATATATATTCCAATCTAATCGAAATATACACTACATTTCAACTACTTATCTTCATATACTACGCACTATCTCTTACCCTAAAATTTAGACTATGACTACAGATCAAATACTTCATGTCATTTACATGTGTGCGACCATCTCGTTTGCAGTTACAGGTGTTTTAGCGTTAGTAGATCGCCGCGTTGATTTATTTTCGGTCGTTGTTCTAGGTGTCATAACGGCTGTGGGTGGCGGTACCCTTCGCGACTTATTATTAGATGCACCCGTTTTTTGGGCCAGTGACCTCAGCTATATTCGCTTTGCCGTATTGGCCAGTATTTTGACATTTATTGCGCAATCTTTTTTTTCACACCCCAATGTCTATAAATTAATGCTTTACGTTGACGGTCTAGGCGTTGCGATGTTCGGTGTCGGTGGCGCCATGAAAACTTTAGAGTTGGGCTTTGGGTGGCCTGTAGGCCCCCTTATGTTGGGGGTCATCACAGCGATTGGTGGTGGCTTGATGCGAGACGTATTATCTGGCAGAAAAACCTTACTAATGAGCGATGAGGTCTATGCCGTGCCTGTAGCGCTTGGCATTATGACCATGTTATTGACATTCCATTTCTTTCCTAGTTTAAAATCAGAAGCACTGATAGGCGGAATCATCGTAGCCTTTGTGCTTCGCTCAGCAGCTATTTACTGGGAGTGGCGTTTGCCTGCCTGGTTCACGACTAGACCTAGATAAATTGCTGAGTAAAGTAATATAGAACACTAAAAATTTATTCTAATATGTGACTTCATATTAACTAGTTCATACAAAATAAAGGAATCTAAACATGCCTAAGGTCACGACAAAAGGTTATTCAGTATTGCACAACCCCCTTGACAATAAAGGCTCAGCCTTTACTGAAAAAGAACGAAAGGCTGCTGGTTTAGAGGGCCTACTTCCCCCGCGTATTGATACGCTTGAACTTCAAGTCGCACGCGTTCATGCTGAACTTGATATGCTCGATTCAGATCTACAGCGATACTTATTTTTAATGGATCTTCAAAGCCGAAATCAAACGTTATTTTATGCCATTCTCATGAGCGACCCTGCGCGCTTTATGCCTTTGGTTTACACACCCACCGTTGGTGAGGCGTGCCAAAAATTTGATCATATTTTTAGAGCATCGCGTGGGGTATACCTACCCATTACAGCCAAAGGTCGGGTCAAGGAATTATTACAAAACTGGCCACAAAAAAACATTCGCTTTATTGTCGTCACAGACGGTGAACGCATTTTAGGTTTAGGTGATTTAGGTGTAGGTGGCATGGGTATACCGGTTGGTAAGTTAGCCCTCTACACGGCTGTAGCAGGCGTACCGCCAGAGCTCACCTTACCCATCACCCTAGACGTGGGTACCAATAATCAAGCGCTCTTAGATGACCCGTTATATTTAGGTTTAAATCAACAGCGTGTTCGGGGTAAAGCTTACGACGATTTTATTGAAGAGTTTGTTGATGCCGTACAAAAACTTTACCCAAAATGCTGTTTACAGTGGGAAGATTTTGCAAACTTTAATGCGGTGCCTATTCTTGCCAAGTACAAAGATAAGATTTGCACTTACAACGACGATATACAAGGTACAGCTGGCATTGCTTTAGCGGGCGTTTATGGTTCACTTAGAATTTCTGGTCAAAAGTTGGTCGATCAGAAATTTCTATTCATGGGTGCAGGGTCTGCAGCCACGGGTATTGCGGAACTGATAAGCCTTGCTATGGTCAGCGAAGGCTTAACCATTGATCAGGCACGCGCTCGTATTGCCTTGTATGACATCAATGGTTTAGTTGACTCGTCACGCAAAGATTTGGCTGCATTTCAAAAACCTTTTGCAAATAAATATAAACCTTGCACATCGTTCGTTGACGCCATTAAACAAATCAAGCCTACTGGCATCATTGGCGTGAGCACTGTCCCCAAGCTTTTTAACCAACAAGTCATTGAAGCGATGTCAGAGGTAAATGACCGCCCAATCATTTTCCCATACTCAAACCCGACTTCACGCTCAGAGTGTACGGCTGAAGAAGCCTACAAGTGGTCTAAGGGTAAAGCAATTTTTGCAAGTGGCAGCCCCTTCCCACCCGTTACGTTTATGGGTAAAACATTTATTCCTGGGCAAGGGAATAATGTTTACATTTTTCCGGCAATGGGTATGGCTGTTTTAGCAACTGAATCAACTCGCGTTACTGAGCAAATGTTCATTGTTGCAGCCAAAGCTGTTGCAGAACAAGTTACACAAGAAGAGCTCGACTCTGGGCTTATTTACCCGCCGCAGTCACAAATTCTTGATGTGTCTCTTCGTACCGCAGCGAAGATTGCCGAGTATATTTTTGAACAAGGTTTGGCGCGCGTGAAAAAACCGAAAAATATTGAAGCCCATATTCGTCAATTGGCGTATAAACCAATCTATGAATCGTGATGCACTAAAAAACGTTTGGCTGGCTGCGTCGCTATTACACTCGAACGGTCAAACAACTCAACGGGTCATTTTAGATAGCCAGCGCTTGGCACAGGCTTATGATGCAGACATTGAGATTTTGCCTCAATGGGACGACATCATTTGTCGCAGCCGAGCACAAAGCACTGGCAATGGTAATGAACGCGATTGGCAAACCGACATCATCAGTTTTCGCCCCTCTGGGGTAGATATGAACAAGGTGGCGCGTACCAATCAATTAATTGATCGGGTATGCGCCAACCCCAGTCGTTTACTGCCAGAAAATATTGCATCAGTTGCAAAAGAGCTAGCGTCTATTGTCGCCTTACCACCAAGCAGCAATGCGCGATTTGTATTGATGGCAAGCTTTGGGGCAACCGCCCTAGGTATTATTTTTGGTGTGTCAGATCTACTGGTACTGTCACTCATTTTTATAACAGCGTTTATAGGTGCCGTTGCACGTCGTATGCTTGTAAAACTGAGTGATAACTTATTCATTCAACCTTTTGTCGCAGCGCTTATTGCGAGCTTAATTGGCGGTTATGCACAACATAGCTTTCAAGACAGTGGCCTACAATTTATTTTGATTGCCCCTTGTATGATCTTAGTACCCGGTGCACATATTTTGAATGCTTCGCTTGACCTGACCCGTGGCCGACTGGGTATAGGAGCTAGTCGTTTAATCTACTGTGTACTCATATTGCTCTCTATTTGTGCTGGACTTTTACTAGGGCTCACGCTAACGAACGGTTCATTGGCTAGCGGTATGGCAACCTCGGGCACCCCACTTTGGTTAGACATCATCTCTGCAGGTATCGCAGTGATGGCATTTGGTGCCTTTTTTTCACTGCCTTGGAGTATGTTGATTGCCCCCGTTTTAGTAGGCATGTTTTGTCACGGTAGCCGATGGTTGGTCATTGAAAATGGCGGTGGCATAGTGCTGGGCACGCTGATTGCTTGCCTGATCGCAGGTACTGCCATGACATTACTATCACGCGCCCTAAAACTACCCTTTGCAGCCTTAGCGTTTGCTTCAGTTGTTTCAATGATGCCAGGTATTTTTATTTTCAAATTTGCAGATGGCCTCATTAATATTTATCTGGCGGGCAATGCGGCAACCCTTAGCATGCTGACTGAGATGATTGGTCACGGCATAGCGGCTTTGTTAATTGTTTTGTTAATGACTTTTGGTTTAATTATTCCCAAAATGCTCATTGAAAGTACGATGACTAAATAGTGCCATGACACTGAACCCAATGGGTATCACATGCTATTTTGCAAGGCATTTCACCTAGACAAAAAATACTGCCTGAGAACAACCTCACCCTAAAAACGCTATACCGGAACCACGTAGCGCTTTTCAATTAGGCGTGCTAACAACACAACAATAGAAATCAGCGCCAAATAGACTATGGCAGCGAATATGTAAGCTTTGAAAAACTGAAAATTTGTAGAGGCTAATTCTTGCACACGCGCAAAAAATTCGGTGTATTGAATCAAAAAAGCGACAGAGCTATCTTTAATGTTAGATATGACTTGGTTGGTTAGCGCAGGTATTGAAAACCGAACAACTTGGGGTAGCGTTATCAGTTTAAAAATCTGTAATGGGTTAAACCCTTGTGCATGAGCTGCCTCGAGTTGGGTTTTATCTAAACCGTTATATGCCGTTTTGAGATAAGCCGCATTGTAGGCCGCTACATTCATCGTAAAACCGATGAATGCCACCGTGAAGGGTGATAAGCGAACACCCCACTGGGGCAAACCGTAATACATTAGGAACAGCAACACAATAAGTGGCATACCAATAAAAAAAGAAATATAGCCATTGGTTAACTGGCTGAGCCACTTACTTTTGCTTAAGGTTAAATAAAATACAATGATACCAAGCAATAAGCCCGACACACTGACCGATAGGGCTAACTGCAACGTATTGATCAAACCCGATAAAATTAAAGGCATTTGCTCAAGTAAGTCTCGCTCAAAGGCTAGCCAACCACTCATGTAGAGTGTTCCGCTTGCCTAAAGAAGGCTTGAATATCGGGGGCTGCGTGACGTTTTAAGTTTTCAATACGATCATTTGCTCGTATTACACCATGATCTAAAAACATCACTTCATCAGCGATATGTGAAGCAAGATTCAAATCATGCGTCACACAAACCATCGTTATACCTTCGTTATGCAAACGATTGATTAGACTTGCAACATCTCTAGACATCACAGGGTCTAATGCTGAAGTGGGTTCATCAAGAACCAAAACAGCCGGGCTCATTGCGAGCGCTCGTGCAATGGCAACCCTTTGTTTTTGACCACCAGACAGTTGTGATGGGTATTTATCTTGATGGGCTGTCATACCAAAATGTGAAAGTTCATGTAATGCTTTTTCTTTTGCTGCAGTTCGATTCATACCTTTAAGCTTGATTAGACCCAGTGTCACGTTATTGATAACTGACAAATGACTATACAAAGCAAACTGCTGAAATACAAAACCAATTTGTTGACGAAGTGCCCTCACATCAACGTTAGGGCCTAAAACTTCTTGACCTTTAAAAATAATTGAGCCTGAGGTGGGCTCAATCAGTCTATTAAGACAGCGTAATAAAGTTGATTTACCAGAGCCCGATGCGCCCATTAAAACTTTTATATCGCCCTCAATAATATCTAAATTAATATTTGACAGCACCGTTTGACCATCAAACACTTTAACGAGATCTCTGACTTGAATTAAAGCCATGCCTGAGCCTCGCCAAAATATAGGTGTATCAAAATAATCTCACGATCAACCCCAAAATTGTTAATCATCATATTGTGCCTAGCCCCGGTATTTCATAACGCTTACTGATCATTTTGACGCCAAATAAAAAAATGCGGTAAATGACGAAGTACATGATGCCAGCTGCCAAATAGACTTCGATACCTTTCAAAGTGGTTGCAGTTAAAGACATAGCTTGCTTGGTCATTTCGGGTATGCCGACTGTGTAAGCAAAAGGTGAGTACTTTAATACCGTGGTGAATTCGTTCATCATGCCTGGCACCGAAATACGTAATATTTGCGGTAACTCAATATGTATAAGGGCTTGCAAACGTGTCATACCCATCGCCTGAGCAGCCAAAATTTCAGTCTGGTCAATTGAGTTAAAGGCGCCCCTAAATACTTCAGCTAAATAAGCGGAAGCAACTAAGCCTAGACTAAGAGCCATAGCCATGAGGGGGGGAACTTTAACACCGATACCTGGCAAGCCAAAATAAACCAAGAAAAGCAAAACCAAGACGGGTACACCTCTAAAAACGTAGGTATAGCAATCTACAGCTGTGGTGACAAATCGAAAGTTTAGACGGCGCAAGCTGGCAAACGTTAGGCCCACTGTTAACCCTGTTACTGAACAGACTGCGGTCACGAGAACCGTATAAAAAAGCCCATGGGTTAATTGAATTAGGATATCAAAAAAACTCATGGGCTAGCCTGCCATAAAAATTGAATAAAGATAACGTTTAATAAAACGTCAGAAGCTTATTTTTAACGTCGCGAGGCATATTTTTAAATAATTTATTTCATCCATTTGTCTAAAATAGCCTTGATTTTTTCTGGACCTAACTCAACAAGATACTTATCAAAATCGTCGCGTAAGGCGGCGGCCCCTTTCGCAAAAGCAAAGCCTAGCGTGTCAAAACCTTTAAAAACGTAACTACTTTGTATGGGTAACTTTAATTTATTTTCATAATTTAAAAAGACAGGCTCTTCAATAAATGCTAAATCGATATTTCCATTTTGAAGGTCGGTCACCACTTCCGCGTATGACGGGTACAGCTTAACCTGGCTTAATGAGTAATAGCCCTTAGGTTCAAGCTCATTTTTAATAAGATCGTCGTAAGCCATACCACGTGGGTAACCAATGCTGTACTGTTTAAGCTGACTTAAATCTGTAATTTGAATATTTTTTTCTTTCGTACTGACTAAATGCCATGCATTGTCATAGTACGGTTGGGAAAAATTCATCGCTTCTTTACGCTTATCGGTAATTGAAATGCCTGAAAAGGCAATGTCAGCTTGACCACTTGATACGGCACCCAACATACCCTGCCAATCATATGAGGTCACTTTAAATGTGCATTTGCGTGATTCGCAAAAGCCTTTAAAAATATCCATATCAGCACCAACTATTTGGCCTTTATCGTCATACAACATAGGGGGTGAAGACGGTGATACAGCTACTTTAATTTCTTTTTTGTCAGCTGAATCTGAGCAAGCGACAAGCCCCATTGAAAAAAATGCAACTGCCAATATGGCTAATAAACGCTTCATAACGGTGACGGCCTTTAGATTATTAGTAGGCTCTGCTTTAGAGATCTTTTCTGATGTGGCAGAGTAACCTACAA
>JBDNHM010000103.1:0-3840 GCA_041688825.1 Burkholderiaceae bacterium
AAAAAACCACTATGTTGAACTTCCATGGCAATAAACCACGGTAGGCCAACCAACAAAAATGATAGCCATACACCAGGCGCTAAAAGCACGGCAAAGCCTTGCCAACGTCGTGTTGCCAGCAACCAGAAAAACAAAACGCCACCGGGCAGTGCAATACCAATGAGCCCTTTTGATAAAATAGCCAGCGCTGCAAAAGCACCCATAGCCACGGCATAGCGCCTATAAGATAACCCAGCTTGGTGGCGTGACACCGCCTCAGCACCTGCTAAGATCGTTAACGTGATCATGCCCCCCACCAGCATATCGACGTTAGCGTACTGCGCTGCACCAAAAAAATAGGGCATGGTCACTAAAGCCAACAAAGTCACGGTGGCCACTTCAACCCCACGGTGGCGGCGCACAAACAAATACAAGCACATCACGGTTATCAAAGCGATTAGCAGCGAGGGTAAACGCGCGGCCCACTCGTGCGCACCAAATATCAAAAATGAATATTCAGTCAGCCAATAAAATAAGGGGGGTTTATGAAAATAAGGTAAGCCGTTTAGCAAGGGCGTCCAGGTGCTGTCAAAGCGCAGCATATCCCACGCGACGCCAACATAGCGCCCTTCATCGGGAATATGCAGCGGGCGCAACCAGGCCATTAACGACAACCACACCGCAGTCAGTGGAAACAGCCACGTGGGTGCACTCGGCTTCATTGCCCGAAACCAAATTTGGCAGAAAAATTCATTTATTGCATTCAAATTCATAAAAGCCTTTATCTTGACTTAAGACTATTTTAATAAACGTGCAATGGCGTGGCCCGCCACGACAAAACCTAGCGTGGCGGTGACCGTTACTGCAGAGCCATAACCTGAACACGCCAAAGCTGCGCCTGATTCTGGGGCAACCGACCCCTCTGACCAAGCCTCAGGCGTTAAAGTTTGTTGGTCAAACCAGAACGTGTCTACCCCCATTTTAGGGGTACGTTTTGTTTGTGCACGGGCAAAACCGTGCTGTTTTCTTAATATGTGACGAATACGTGCCAACAGTGCATCATGGGTGGCATCGCGCAAATCACCTTGCCGCAAACTCAGTGCGTCAGTTTTGCCCCCAGCCGCCCCACAAACCAATAGTGCCTGCTGCCTTTTTTGACAGGTCAAAATCATCGCTATTTTGGCGTGCACTTGGTCAACACAATCAATAACAAGGTCTGCGTCAGCATCAATCACGTCTTGAACATTTTGAGGCTCAACAAAAGCATCGTGACAAACCACTCGACAGCTCGGGTTAATGTCAGCCACACGGTCTGCCATCGCTTGAACTTTAGCTTGCCCAAGGGTGCTGCCTAAGGCATGAATTTGCCGATTAATGTTTGATTCGGCAATGTGGTCAAGGTCAATTAAGGTCAACGCCCCAACCCCAGAGCGCGCCAACGCTTCAACCACCCAAGACCCAACCCCGCCAATACCCGCAACCACGACCTTTTTTTGTGACAAAGCCACCATCGCGCCGCTTGCGTAAAGCCGATCAACCGCAGCAAAGCGTCGATTTAAATTTGGCGAAGGCTGATCATCAAATAGGTTAAGTGTTGTCATCAATCAATACTCGTTTGAACATTCATAAGTGCATTTTTACACGTTCGTTGCAATTAACTTGAGTTCTGCTCGACAAGTACCGCCGTTCACGCGAAAATAACGATATAAACCTCAATGACAAATCAAGCCGCCCCACCCGCCCAAGCCAAACAACCGCTTATACCTAAAGCGCTGGTTCTCTGCCTACTGCTCATGTTGGTACACATGACGCTTACAGGTGGGCGCATTTCAGTCATGCTGACGGGGCTCAGTTTGGGTATGAGCTCACTCAATGTCGGTATGCTAATTGCCGTATTTGCCCTCTTACCCATGTTGGTATCGGTTCGTTTTGGGCGATTAATTGACAGTATTGGGCCCTTTAAACCCATGCGTGCGGGCGCTATTGCAACAGTGCTTGGCGTTGCACTGCCTTTTATTTGGCAACATTGGTTTGCGCTGGGTTTAGCCGCTGTTTTTATCGGGCTAGGGCACATGACCTTTCAGCTAGCCGTGCAAGAGCAAATTGGGCTTGCCCAAGGTGAAACCCGATTAAAGCACTTTTCATGGCTATCGCTATCGCTTTCAATCTCGGGTTTCAGTGGGCCGCTGATTGCAGGGCTCTCAATTGATCACCTCGGTAATCGTTATGCTTTTGCTTTATTAGCTATAGCGCCCGTTATTGCCATTTTTGGGGTTATGAAACTTCGTACCCATTTAATTGAAAATCATACGCCCGTTCCCAAACCTGAAATCAAACCACGCGTTCGTGATTTACTCGCCATCACCCCTCTTCGCCACGCTTTCACTGCCAACTTACTTCTTGCTGGCGCCTGGGACACTCACATGTTTTTAGTGCCGCTTTATGGTGTGCAACGCGGCTTATCAGCCACCACTATCGGTATTATTTTGTCTTCTTTTGCCTTGGCTACGCTGCTTGTCAGGTTGGCATTACCCCTTATTCGCCGCCACGCCAGCCCCTGGCAACTCGTACATTTTGCAATGATCGCTGCCGGCATTAATTTTTTACTTTACCCTTGGTTCACATCAACTTGGGTGTTGATGTCGTTTTCTTTCGTATTAGGCTTATCGCTGGGTTGCACCCAACCGGGTATTTTGTCTTTGTTGCAGCAGTATGCCCCTGCAGGTCGTTCGGGTGAAGCATTCGGAATACGTATGGCCCTTGTTAACGGCTCGCAAGTGTCTCTGCCTATCGCTTTTGGTGCAATGGGTGTTGCAGTGGGCTTAGTTCCCTTATTTGCCACAACAGCAATCGCTGTAATGAGTGGTGTTTGGTTCACACGTCACGCAGACAAGCAAATCAAATAGACATGAAAATTTCTACTTCAACCAAACCTTATCTTGCCCCACAACTTGATACGTTTAGTTTACTGAACGACGAGCAGCGGCAAGCATCGCTTGAAAACCTATTGCAACAATGCCAATGGCAGTCACATCAAGACGTATGGGTCTATGGTTATGGGTCATTAATTTGGCGCCCCGAGTTTGATTTTGTGGAAAAAAGGTTTGCCACATTGCGTGGCCATCACCGCTCACTTTGCCTATGGTCTCGAGTTAATCGTGGTACGCCAGAAAGGCCAGGTTTAGTGTTTGGCCTTGATCGCGGGGGCTCATGCAGAGGGGTCGCATATCGCTTGCCTGCAAAAACCATACCTGAAACCTTTCAAAAACTTTGGGCCAGAGAAATGTCTACTGGGGCTTATGTGCCTAAATGGTTACGCTGCAGTACGCCCATGGGCGACATCTTGACATTATGCTTTGTGGTCAACCGCCAAGCAGTCAGCTATGTGCCCAAACTAGAAATTGACCAAACGCTTAAAATTATTGTCAATGCGCAGGGGCGGTATGGCCCTTGCGTTGAGTACGTTTTACAAACGCACCATGCGCTTGAAGCCGTGGGCATTCGAGACAAACGCCTAGCGGCTATTGCAACAGCTATCGGCGACCCTAAGCTTGGTGTGTCAACTACGCGTTAAACTAATCGTCTATGTTTATTAATGAAATGATTGTTAGATTTTGCGTGTTAATACCAGCGCTTGGGCAATCAAACCCCATAAGGTCATATTATGTCTGTCGCTGATATGCGTCAAAGTTACGATAAAGGTACTTTGCTTGAAGCAAACGCTGCCAACTCGCCGTTTAAACAATTTGAAAAATGGTTCGAAGAGGCCGTTACTGCTCAAGTGCCCGAGCCCACTGCCATGACATTAGCTACCGCTGATGCACAAGGCCACCCCTCTGCACGCATCGTGTTGCTTAAAGG
>JBDNHM010000104.1:0-1086 GCA_041688825.1 Burkholderiaceae bacterium
CCCACCACAGACAGAAATTCACCCGGGTTGATATGAAAACTAACAGGGCCCAAAGCGTGCACAGGGTTTTGTCCATGCACGCTTTCAAAGGTTCGCGTCAAATCACTCACTGCGACATGAACACCTTTCATTTTTGCAAATACTGTGTGTCAATTAACTTGCCCCACTCAGGGGTATCTTGAATAACACCCATAAGTTTTAAGCCTTGAGACATGTTGTTAACGCCTTTGATGTCAATTTCACCTGGGCTCCAATACTTGGCTTTCACTAGATTTTCCATCGCCTCTTGCATGACTGCAGGATCCATATCGTAGACTTTTGCCACAATCGCAGCGGCCTCTTTAGGGTTTTTGTAGATAAACTCTACACCCTGACGGCGCCCTTCAATAATCGCTTTCAGTTTTTGTGGGTTGGCTTTTGCAAACGCAGACGTTGTAATACCTACTGTTTGAGTCATATTGGGGTCAGGCAAATAGTCTTTTGCAAAAAACAAAACTCGAAATTTGTCTTTGTTTTTGGAATAGATAGGTTCACCCAAAAATGCTGCGTCGACGCCTTTTTGTTGTAAAGCTGTCATCTGAGCACCAATACCGCCCACTGCGACTCGGTTCACATCTTTTAAGCCTTGCGCATCAACAACCATTGTCGTAACCATATCTGTCACACTTTTAGGGCTGGTATAAGCTAATTTTTTACCTTGAAGATCTTTCAAAGTTTTGACTTCTGAATCAGGTAAAGTTACCCATACTAAATCTGCTAAATTTTGTGCGCCCGAATTAACAATGACGATATCAAGGCCTTCACGAGCTGCTGCAATCGCCGCACCCAAAGATACTTCACCGTAAGGCAAGCCTCCTTGAATCACATTCCGCACTGTTGTTCCCCCACCTTTAGACGTCACAATGCCGTCAACGTCAGCGCCTGCTGCTTTGAAGTAACCCTTTTCCATCGCAACTGCATAAGGTGCGCCATAAAGTAGCACCCCCCAATGTGTTACTGATATTTGTTCAGCTTTTACACATGTTGCACTCACTGCAATGGCCAGTGAAAACCCAACTTTTTTAAGTAAATTCATTTTTTGTCTCC
>JBDNHM010000105.1:0-2174 GCA_041688825.1 Burkholderiaceae bacterium
AGACTCAGAAGGTTGCCAATTAAAGTCAGTGCTTTTCAAGTGATCAACCAAGCTCTTAAATTTGCTGAAATTTGATGTGTCAATTTCACTAAGTTTTTGTGCAAACTCTCGTAAAGCATTTATTTCATTTATTTCATCTGCAGTGATATCGACCTTGGCTTGCAAAAGTGCAATGCGTCGATTGGTAGAATCTAAAGCAGCAAATGGGCTTGAAAACATAGCTTTTTGCATGCCAACCCGTTGCAACTCTTGCTGTTTACCCGCATGATGTTCACCTTTTTGTGTAAAAGGTATGGCTAAAAGTGATCTAAAGGCTGCCTCTTCTTGTTGGGTGGCGCTTTGCTTCAGTTGTTCAGTAATGCGGTCTTGAAAGTCTGAACCGACTTGGTCACGAATATCTTTTTTAAACCGCCTAACAACTAAGCCTTTGTCACTAAAGTCTTGCGGGGTATAGTCATCAGGGTCGCTTATAGCAGTTGGATCAAGAAGGCTCATTAGTGAAGCAAAGCTTCTCGCAGAACCATCATGAGGTGTTGCAGACAACAACATCATTGTGTCCGATCGGCCTGAAAGCATACGGGCAAGCTTGGCTCTACGTGACATACCATCTTCATTTCCACGCGCGGCAACGTTATGGCACTCATCGATAATAATGATGTCCCACCATGCGCTTTCTAAATAGTTTCTGTACTCAAGGTTATTTTTAAGTGTATCAATCGAGATGATGGTTCTATCGTAATAATTAAAAGGGTTATGGTTGCTGGGTATGTTATTTCGAACTCTCTGTAACCCAACGGAGTCTAGCCGCACCAAAGGTATTGAAAAGCGGCTCCAGAACTCTTTTTGAAACTGCATCAACATACTTTTGAGGGTAATCACTAAAATGCGTTGACCCCTTCCGCGCTGAATTAACTCAGTCGTTAAGATGCCGGCTTCAAGCGTTTTACCGAGGCCAACGGCATCTGCAATTAAGATTCTTTGGCGTGGTTGTTTCAGAGCTTGCAAAGCGGGGTCAAGTTGATAAGGAACTAAATTCATCACCCCACGATGACCAAGATGAATTTGGTCGTCATTAGGTGTACTGCGTCGAAGATGGGCTTCTAAATATAGGAATGTGCTATTGAAGTGAGAGCTTGTGTCAGGTATCAACTTGGTTGTAGCGGGGTCAAGAACCACTATCTTTTCTTCTAAGATTGTTAGAAACTGAGCTGTGCGACCCCTCACAAGCTCTGAAATGCCATCGCAACTCAGCAAGTGACCCCCATCGCTCGATGGGTCAACTCGACGAACGAGCCATTCTTCATCTCTGATGACCACCCTTGCACCAGGGGCAAAAGGAAGTAAAGGGTTCATTTCAAGTTCCTAAATTCAACGTTGTGATTTAAAAGGATTGTTGCTGTAACAACGTCTAATGAAATTTTTAAACGAAATGAGAATTTTTCAATTTCGTAATTTCACCTTGAGTTCTAACTTACAATTTTTATCTTTTTTTCATTTAGTCAATTTATTTCTATATTGCAAAGTATATTGGAAATCAGATTGATATTGTCTGATCCTATGCTTCAAAGCCCAAAGCTAACTAATGCTTATTAAAAATCAATTTTACGTGTTGTGGTGTATCAACACGTGACACACCGATATCAATTATCCCTAGCGCTGTCTAAGTGGTGGATTCGAATGAAAAAAGTCTTTTTTGGGTAAATGGTTTTTGAGTTAAAAGGTGTTTGAGCAAGGCTTTGAGGCGATTTTGCATTTGCTTAAATCATGAGGTTTATGCAAAAACATCGCGTGGCGTTGAACTGAGGATTAAATCGTCGTTGCTAGTGTCAGCTGCATTAAATATTTTCATGGGCTTGAGTTAGGTCAACGGTCAACGAGATATTGCTCGTTGTGTTAATGATATTTGGCTTTCCTGAAAGACTGGAAAGATCAAGTAAAAAAATTGTGATGAATCTAGCCTCTTAACCAGAGCTGCCCCTTGGATGTCATAAGCCTAAAAAAACGCAATCGAACGAAGTAACTTTTAGCGTCTCCACTTCGCTGATCGGGCTGTAACAGGTTCGCTATTCGCTCATCCCTGACGGGACCGGTAAAACACCGGCCTTATCCATCCCTGACGCCTTCGACCCGGTATGCCACCGTGCCTGCGCGCTTCGCTTGCGTGCAGTCAACCG
>JBDNHM010000008.1:0-1862 GCA_041688825.1 Burkholderiaceae bacterium
GGGCGAGATATTTTTCATATAAGCATAATTATAAGGCTGTCTATTAAGTATAGAAACTCATATTTGAGTACTTATAATAAGTTATTTAATATCTTGTTAAGTTTATCAAGTTCACAAAACACTTGCATGGCTCGGGTAAAGTGCACTAACGCCGTACCGGTTGAACCGGCTTCCATACTTCGCAAGATACGGCTAAACGCCCCAATGACTCTGCTCGCCCCACCCTACAATCGCTGGGTAATAGCGTGTTGATCGCCCTGAGCCAACACAATAGCACGCCCAATACGGCCATTACCATCATCAAATGGGTGCAGCGTTTCAAACCATAAGTGAGCAATACACGCTCGCACGATTCCGTCTAGTGGCGAGACGCCTGTTTTTGGGTGGCACCGTAAACATTTAGCCAATGGCCAAAGCATTGCCAAGCAGTACGTTTTGAGATTGCCTTGCCCGCGTTAAGTGCGCAGCAATATGTTAATTTCGTAAGTGAAGTCGGGCCAATCGCTGTGCCTGCATATGCCGCAACGCCTTTCTGCCCAGCAAGAACATCACCGACAATGCAAAACCTGCAAACACACTCACTAACATAATGATTGAACGCTTAGGTTCAACTTTTTGATCGGGGACGTATATGGGAAGTGCAAATGAGGCTGACTTTGTTAAAGGCGGGGTCAAAGCGTTTTGATAATCTTGAAGTTGTTGTGACAACTGAAGCACTTCACTGTCTTTGGATGTGATGTTTGTATCTACTTCAAATTGTAAGCGGTTGATTTCAAGTTCTAACTCTTTTATATCGTTCTGTTTCTTGACCAGGGTGTTGAGTAGCAAAGCAGAAGCAGAAGCAGAAAATTGTGGGTTATCGAACTTAAAAGTTAATGCGTCTTTAGAAAATTGATCAACAAAGTTGAGATTAGCTTCAAGTTTTGCTTTTGCAATGGCTAGTTTCTCACGATTAAAAATCGGAAGTTGTTTTTGTTCAGTTTTTGTTGATTCAAGCTGAGCATTGATAGTACGCATGCTGATTTCTAGCTTATCTATAAGTGAAGCAGCAATAATGTCTTGATTAGAAATAATATTAAGAAGGGTTCCTTCTAGGCAGTCTTTAGCGAGCTGAGGGCTGCTAGCTTTAAAGCTAACAGCAACAAAGTTAGAGTTTCTTGCAATTGAAGAATTTAATTCTTTTGCAAGTTTTGCTACAGGGTTCGTTTCGTTTTCAAGCCCACAAGATGATACAGTTATGTCATTAAAGTATGTTGGCAGCTTTAATTTTTCTGCCAATATTTCCTTAGATTCAAAGGGCGAGCTTGTAAAAACCAAAGCTTTGGTCTCAGCGTTAAATGTTGCATTAGCGACCTTGGCAGGTTCAATCACCGCACTTGCTTCATATTTAACGGGCAACATAAAAGCAACCACAGTACCAATAATGAGCGCCCCCAGACCTGAGAGAACAATCGTTTAAAAGTTATCTGCAAAAAAATCGTAAATATCAATTAACGAAATTTCGTCTTCTGTTTGAGGGGCGTCCATATTTGTTGTCATTTGAATGATTAAAAGTGTGGTGTTTAAGAACAGTTCAATACTCTACTGTACTTTTAACAAATAAATTTGCTTAGGACCCAATTTAATTGCTAATAATAAAGGGTGCTAGCATTGCTTTAAAATGCCCTAAGTGCACATACCCTATGCCCACACCCAACCGTCTACACAAAATCTTCCCCTTCCTAGCGTGGCCGCGCCCGACTGCAGGCCTTTTACGTAGCGAGGCGATGGCTGGGTTAACGGTGGGGTTGATGGTTATACCGCAGGGTGTCGCCTATGCGGCCTTGGCGGGTATGCCGCTCATCACCGGCATTTACGCCTCA
>JBDNHM010000106.1:0-4538 GCA_041688825.1 Burkholderiaceae bacterium
TGCTGTAAGGGCAACGGTTCAACTGTAAACACGTCAAGGCCTGCATGCCTGATGTGCCCTGATTTAAGCGCATCAACTAAAGCCACTTCGTCTATTAGCGCACCACGCGCAGTATTAACCAATATGGCACCCGCTTTTATTTGCTGTAAACGCTCTCTTGATAAAAACCCATTGGTGCTGTCATCAAGCAGTAGATGCAATGAGACCACATCACTTTGCAACAAAACTTGCTCTAAAGGTAAAAAAGTAACGCCTGGGTGGCTACGTGGCGAACGATTCCACGCCAAGACCTTAAGCCCCGCACCCAAACAAAGTCGCGCCATTTCAGCACCAATACCACCAAAACCAATCAAACCGACGGTTTTACCGGTTAACTGCACCCCTTCGGTACGCAGCCATTGGCCCTGTCGCATGGAGCGGTCCATTAAGGTCAGGTTCCGCGCCGACGCCCACATAAGGCCAAACGCGCACTCGGCCACTGCGGTGTCGCCATAGTTTTTAATTAAGTGCACTTGAATGCCTAGCTCTGCTAAGGCTTCAATATTCATATAAGAGCGTGCGCCCGTTCCCATAAAGACCACATGTTTCAGCTTTAGGCAACGTTTGGCTATTTCGGTGGAAAACAAACTGTGATCAACCCAAATCACCTTGGCATCACCAACCCGCGATGGAATGTCGCGAGGGTCGATATCGGGCTGGCAATTGATGTCTAGGGTAAACGGTAAAGTCAACCCTTGTGCTAAGCCCGCCATCGTCTCAGTGGCATCTATAAAAACAACTTGAAACGCCTTAGGGGGCAAACTATGCATGATCAAGTGCCTGTGTAAAATTATATTCAGAAATAGCTAAAATGACGAAGCCCTTAAAGACATGCCTGTCGTACTTCTTAACGACGCACGTCAAATAGGCAAAATCACCTTAACACAAGCTATTGCAATCAAAAAAGGTCATCGCTACCTCAACCTTGGTGTCACTTTAGGGTCAAATACTGAATAATTTTAGTCATTTGACTTACACTTGAAGGCATCTTTATTCGTAACGAGGCACTATGTTTGGTATTACCGATTTAGTGACCTTTGTTTTAGGCACAATTTTTATTGTGTTGCTGCCAGGGCCTAATTCACTCTACGTTTTAGCAGCGTCGTCAAAGCTTGGTAAAAACTTTGGTTACCGCGCCTCATTAGGTGTGGTGGTGGGCGATTCAATTTTAATGGCCTTAGCCGCAACCGGTGCCGCTTCCTTACTTCTGACCAACGACTATTTATTTACGGTTATTAAATATGCCGGGGCAACATACTTAAGTTATATTGGCCTTACGTTACTGTGGTCTGCCGAACAAAAATGGCGCTTAGCTAAAAGGGTGAAAAAAACGCCTACTGCGGTTGCAAAACGCATGAAAGAGCGCGTAGTTAATCCAAAATCATTTCGTACTGCGCTTCTAATTAGTTTAATGAACCCAAAAGCCATTTTGTTTTTTGTTTCATTTTTTATACAATTCGTTAACCCTGCTTACCCGCACCCTGCCCTAACGTTTTTAATATTGGGTTTTATCGTGCAAGCATTTAGCATTGCTTATTTAGTCGCACTGATTTATGGTGGGGTTGCATTGGCTAAGCAGTTTGAGCAAAACAAAAAAGCTGCGTCATTATTTACAGCCGCAACAGGGCTGATTTTTTTGGCCTTCGGTATCAAAATGGTGACCGCTTCAATTTGATGGCTGGTATGACCGATTACTTATGCCTTATAACTAAAGACTTTTAATTTGAAAACTACACCCCTATCGACTCTGAACGAAAGCGAAGACACCCGCATTTCGCCGGCTTTGCGTGCTGCAACGGCACGTAAAACAACCCTTGTAAGTGTTGTTGTTAACATAGTCTTATCTATTTTACAAATTGTGGTGGGCTATTTTGCACGCTCGCAAGCGTTGATTGCTGACGGTATTCACTCACTATCTGATTTATTTGCTGACTTTGTGGTGCTCATTGCCAACCACCACAGCCAAAAAGACCCCGACGATGATCACCCATATGGTCATCAACGTTTTGAAACCGCTGCGTCTTTGATGTTGGGTATTATTTTAATGTTAGTTGCTATTGGCATGCTTTGGGCATCGGTTAATAAACTCATGAGCCCCGATGACATTCCTGACGTCAGTATTTTTGCTTTTTTTGTTGCACTCTTTACGCTTGCTTCAAAAGAAGGGCTGTTTCGCTACATGCTTAAAGCGGCCAAGATTGTGAAATCAAGCATGCTTGTCGCCAATGCTTGGCACGCTCGATCAGATGCTGCGTCATCTTTAGTGGTGTCTGTAGGCATTTTGGGCAACCTGTTTGGTTACCCTATTTTAGACCCCATCGCTGCATTGATAGTGGCCTTAATGATTGGTCGTATGGGCTGGAATTTCGGTACAGAAGCCTTAAACGACCTAATGGACCGAACTATAAATGACGATGAAATCAAAGCTATACGTGACACGCTTGAACGCACGCCTGGGGTGCAAGGTGCACATGACATTCGTGCCCGCAAAATGGGTGACATGATTATTGTTGATGCCCATATCGAAGTGAACCGCCACCTCACGGTTGAACAGGGTCACGACATTTCAGCTGCTGCACGCGATGCAGTGATGCAGCGGCATCGCGTTTTAGATCTGCTGGCCCACGTTGACCCGGTTGACCCGGTTACTTTGGTTAACATGGTTGAGAACCCGCTTAGCGTTGACCCTAGCAATAAGGTCACGACCTGAAGCTCAATCATTTAATTGTTCATTCAGATATGGCACGCTTTATAAACTGCTCTTTATTAACTGCTATGCACAATTAAAATCAATACATATGATCAAACCACTATCGGGCTTACGCGTCATTGAAATTGGGCAACTCATTGCAGGCCCTTTTGCAGCCAAAATACTCGGTGACTTTGGTGCCGACATCATCAAAATCGAGCCGCCTGAAAAAGGTGACCCCTTACGTAAATGGCGTTTATTGCACGAAGGCACATCAGTCTGGTGGGCCTCACATGCGCGCAACAAACGCTCTTTAACTCTAGATTTGCGACAACCAGAAGGGCAACAGGTCGTTAAAGACTTGGTTCAAAACGCAGATATTGTGATTGAAAACTTTCGCCCAGGCACCCTTGAAAAATGGGGCTTAGGGTTTGAGGTACTGCACGCAATTAACCCCAAATTAATCTTGCTTAGGGTGTCAGGTTACGGACAAACGGGTCCTTACCGCGACCGCCCCGGGTTCGGTGCAATCGGTGAAGCCATGGGTGGTTTTCGTTATTTAAGTGGCGAACCTGGCCGCCCACCTGTGCGAGTAGGGGTTTCAATTGGCGACACCTTATCTGGTTTGCATGGCGTGATTGGCGTCATGATGGCGCTTCGACATCGCGAACAACAAGGTGGTTTGGGGCAAGAGATTGATGTCGCCCTTTACGAATCAGTTTTTAATATGATGGAAAGCTTAATACCCGAGTATGATAAATTTGGCGTTATACGCGAACCAGCAGGTGCCCGTTTACCCGGCATTACGCCCAGCAACGCTTACCTGTGCCAAGACGGTCGCTACGCACTTATCTCAGGCAATGGTGACAGCATTTTTAAACGTTTAATGGGAATGATGGGGCGCCAAGACATGGCTGATGACCCCCGCTTTGCAGTCAATGATGGCCGCTCTGCCCACGTAAATGAAATTGACGACGCCATCACTGCCTGGACATCTCAACACACGCTAGACCACGTATTAGATCAACTCAACAGCGTTGACGTGCCGTGTGGCAAAAGTTACGACGCCCAAGATATTATGAATGACCCGCACTATCAAGCACGAGACATGCTGCTTGACACGCCCTTACATGACGGCTCAACCGTCAAAATACCCGGCGTTGTGCCTAAACTAAGCCAAACCCCAGGCCAAGTCGACCGCCCCGCCCCAACCTTAGGGCAACACACCGAAGAAATTTTAAATGAGTTGGGCATCAGTGCTGACACCCAACGTAAGTGGCGTGAACGGAAAATTATTTAAATCACCCTGACCTGCAATGCCGCTAAACCATCAATACGGCCCACCATAGCATCACCCTTTACAACCGCACCCACGCCTTCTGGGGTGCCCGTAAAGATCAAATCGCCCGCCTTCAACTCAAAGAGGCCAGATAAGAAAGCAATGCTTTCAGGAATAGACCAAATTAACGAAGAAATTTGGCTATTTTGTTTGACCTGCCCGTTCACTTCAAGCGATATGGCCGCTTTTTCGATGCCCTCTACGTCAGCAACCGGGTAAATCGGGCCGATTGGGGCTGAGTGATCAAATGCTTTGCCGACTTCCCAAGGACGACCTTGTTTTTTACACTCTGACTGAAGGTCGCGTCGCGTCATATCTAAGCCTGCGGCATAGCCATAAATACATTTTTCAGCCTGCTCAACCGTTAAGTCTTTACCGCCCGACCCCAGCGCAACGACCAGTTCCATTTCAAAATGAAAATTCGATGTTTGACTGGGGTAAGGTACTTCACCCCACTGATCAGCAGCCACA
>JBDNHM010000107.1:0-12076 GCA_041688825.1 Burkholderiaceae bacterium
ACACTACCTGCCCTGAAAAGGCAGTGTGTTGTGTACATATTTTTTTGTAAAAGGTTTTAACGATGTCGTATTTTTCTACCCCTTCACTACAGCGCAAAGCCGTGCTGGGCCGCAATCTTGTGGCCACTTCGCAACCGTTGGCCACGCAAGCAGGTTTAAGGGCTTTGGCGCGGGGTGGTAATGCAATTGATGCGGCACTTAGTGCTGCCATTACTTTGACCGTTGTTGAACCGACTATGAACGGTATGGGTGGCGATGCCTTTGCATTGGTTTGGCACAATCAAACGCTGCAAGGTTTAAATGGTTGTGGTCGTGCCCCGCTAGCCTGGAACCCCGAGTGGTTCAAAGGGCAGACCACCATGCCTGAGCGGGGTTGGCATTCAGTGACTGTGCCGGGTCAAGTGGCTGCGTGGGTCGACTTGTCTGAACGGTATGGGCAGCTTCCGTTTGCAGCCTTGTTTGAATCAGCGATTCGTTATGCTACTGAAGGCTTTCCGGTCAGCCCTATCATTGCGCGGCAATGGCAAAATCTTGCACCGATTATGCAGGCGCACCCTGGGTTCACAGAGGCCTTTATGCCAGGTGGAAAAACACCCCAAGCAGGCGATATATGGTCTTTTCCTGATCAGGCAGAAACGTTACGTGACATTGCCGCCACACGTGGCCGCTCATTTTACGAAGGTGATTTAGCCCATAAGATTGTTGCCTTCGCAAAACAACATGGTGCTGCATTGTCTTTAGCTGATTTAGCTCAACATGAAAGTGAATGGGTTGAGCCCATTCATCTTCGCGTAAAAGACGTCGACGTGCATGAAATTCCCCCTAACGGGCAAGGTGTCGCTGCCTTAATGGTCTTGGGTATTTTGCAACAGGCAGGTTACGAGCAGGCTGCACCCGGTAGTGCTTTGCGTACCCATTTAGAAATTGAAGCCATGCGTTTGGCATTTGCTGATTTGTATGCGCATGTGGCAGAGCCAGCGCACATGAAGGTCAGCGTAGACGACTTGCTTAACTCCACTTATTTAAAACAACGCGCCGACTTGATCAACCGTGAGCACGCCAGCCCGTTCGTGGCGGGTGCGCCTAAAGTGGGTGGCACTGTTTACTTGTGCACAGCTGATGCACAAGGCAATATGGTGTCGTACATACAGTCAAACTTCAACGGTTTTGGTTCAGGTGTTGTGGTGCCGGGTACCGGCATATCATTTCAAAATCGTGGTTTTGGTTTTGAGCTAACACCCGGTCACCCCAATGTGGTGGCAGGCGGTAAACGACCCATGCACACGATAATTCCCGCTTTCATGACGCGCGGTGAAGAAGCCCTGATGGCGTTTGGCGTGATGGGTGGCAACATGCAAGCGCAAGGTCACGTTCAGATGGTGCTGCGTACGGTCTACGATGGCTTAAACCCCCAAGCTGCAATTGATGCACCACGCTGGCGCGTGTTGACGAACGGTCAACTCACACTTGAGTCACATTGGCCCACACACATTGTTGAAGCTCTTCAAAAAATGGGCCACAACCCACAAGTATTGGGCCCAGACAACATTGACTTTGGTTGCGCGCAAGCGGTTGCCATGCATTCAAATCACAATGATCAAGCAGTTTACGCGGGTGGCTCTGACCCCAGGCGTGATGGTTTGGCCGGCGTGTATTAAGGAATACCCAACAGTTTGTGCGTTTGAAGGCTTAAGCGCCACTTGGGATGTTGCATGCAATAGTCGATTGTTTTTTTGGTGTTGCGGGCTTGATCGGGGCCGTCCATGGGTTGTAGAAAAAAATGTTCAAAATCTAAATGAGCAAATTGTTCCGGTTTAGCCAGTATTTGTGGGAATACAAGTTTCAGTTCTTGGCCACTACGCTGCACCAACGGTGCATTGGCTTTGGGGCTGACACACACCCAGTCTATACCTGCCGGGGCCGCTAAGGTGCCGTTGGTTTCAACTGCAATACGAAACCCCTGTTCGTGCAAGGCGTCGATTAAAGCCGTGTCAAGTTGCAGTAAGGGCTCACCACCCGTACAGACCACCAGTTTATCGAGCGCTTGAGACGGCCACTGTTGAGCAACGGCTAGCGCTAAAGATTGCGCATCTTTAAACTTTCCACCATTTAAACCATCAGTGCCCACAAAATCTGTATCACAAAATTGGCAAACCGCTTGTTGACGATCACGCTCAAGACCAGACCATAAGTTACAGCCGGCAAAGCGTAAAAATACGGCAGCGTGGCCTGCTTGGCCACCTTCCCCCTGCAGGGTGTAAAACAATTCTTTAACGCTGTAGGTCATGGTTTACCTTAAAAAAATTTATGCCTGAGTGCAGCAAGCACGAGCCGCTAGAATCAGTAAACTTAGGGTTCTAAACGGGTAAGGCTGGGCCTAACTCGCCCCAATGCAAAATGACGCCACAACCCCGCGTTTCATTTAAATCGATGCGGTCAAGTTCAGGAATGGCTGGCTGTGCAAGCGCTTGAATGAAACGTGCAACGCTGGCCGTGTCGGCATCTTGGTCACCCATGATGTTATGCAAAGGGTGATGGTCTAGTGATTTAAAGATGGGGTCAAAAATAGTTTTGACATCACCGAAATCGACTGTCCAACCTTTTACGCGGTCAAGCGAAGCGTGCAAGTGTAGTCGCAGCGTAAAGGTGTGACCATGTATGTGACGCCTTGGATCGCCTTGTGGTGCACGTTTAAGTTGTACCGCACTGTCAAGGGTAAGCTCTTTCCAGATACGGTAATGTGAGCCGTCAAAGTGTGCACCACAGCTGCCTGTTTCATAAACGGTTACCCAAGATAGTTCAGGCAGTTGGGGTTTAAGGCGAAGCCATATCCAGGCAGATAAATTTTCGCTGGTAGGGTTTTCAAGGCCTTCAATGTCGTTTAAGCAGGCTAAATGCAGTTGTGCGTTTAGGGGCGCCCACAATGCATCTATGGCGTCGTAATCAATTGAAAAGTCACGCGAGCCCATGTCTTGATCGGCATGCAAAATCACTTCAAAACCATGCCCATGCATGCGCCCACATTTGTGACCGGGGTGCACGTTTGGCAATTGATGTGCGGCTTGAAAAATATACTTGCGCCACAAATGCGCGTGGTCGTGTTGGTCAAGGTCAACACCTGAAAAGGCAGTGCTTTGCACCCCAACCGTTTCGACACCCGGTACATCAAGCTTTTGTCTCAGCCAGCGCGCAATGTTTTCGTCGGTCGGTTGAGCGATGACATCATTAATGTATTGATAATCGAGTATTGCGGTTTGTTTTGACAAGGCTTCGTAAAGATGGCCGACTTCTGCCCCTGCAAAGGGTGCCCAACCGCTGGGTAAGCGGGCTCTGACTTCGCCCATAAAGCTATGACCATGCAACCGAGCTGAGCGATGGTGAACTGGCAAGCAGTTGACTTGGCATGCAGACTCAAAACTCGAAGCGGCAACGAAGAGTAAATCAGATGTTGGTGCATGCTTAGGTGTTTTTGGGGAAATCATTGTTTAAGCGTATTTAATCAATAAGGGGTCGGGCAAGCCCGCTTCAGCAAAGCCTTTGGCACGCAATAAGCAGGCGTCACAATGGCCGCACGGCGCACCGTTGGGGCTGGGGTCGTAGCAACTACTGGTTTCCCCAAAATCAATGCCAAGGGCAGTGCCTTTGCGCACCACCTCAGCCTTAGTCATGTGCAAAAGAGGCGCTTGAATAGTGAGTTTTTGAGTACCCTCAACCCCCGCTTTGGTAGCTAAATTAGCCAAGCGTTCAAACGCTTCTAAAAACTCAGGCCGACAGTCTGGGTAGCCACTGTAGTCAAGCGCATTAACACCAATAAATATATCTTGGGCGCCTAGGGTTTCAGCCCAACCTAAGGCAAAGCTTAAAAATACCGTGTTGCGAGCCGGTACGTAGGTAATCGGTATACCTGCTTCAACATCGGCCAAACTATTTGCTTTGGGTACAGCAATATCAGCCGTTAAAGCTGAGCCACCAAATTGGCGCAAATCAATATCAAGCGTAATGTGACGCGCCACTTTACGTTCGCGCGCAAAATGTTGGGCTTTTTCTAGCTCAACAGTGTGGCGTTGACCATAACTGAAGCTTAATGCGTAGACTTCAAAACCTTGCTCTTGCGCAATGGCCAACGCGGTTGTTGAATCAAGGCCACCGCTCAGTAAACAAACTGCTTTTTTCAAGAATAACCTCTAAGGTATGTTGTATTTAGTAAGGGCGAGAAAATTAAGTTCAAATTGAAATGACTTGAGTGGCGGTGATTTTAAAATGCACTTTAAGCGTTTGCCATCGCAAGCCAACAATGTAATTTGAACATGATTTAGATGCGGTTGCCGCGTACTTGTATCAAACTTGTTTACTCGATTGCTTAACAATAAGGCAACTTAAACGGTAAACTGAGCGAAAATATAAATGACAGGTGAATAATCGATATGAATCTTACTCTTTCAGGCAAGGTGGCCTTAGTAACGGGCGCAGCGCGCGGCATCGGTCGAGCCAGTGCCCTCAAATTAGGTGCAGCAGGGTGCGATGTGATCGTGAATTATTACAACAGCCACGAAGAAGCCGAGTCACTTTGCAAGCAATTGCATGACTTGGGCCGTCGCGCCATAGCCATTCAATGCAGCGTTGGGGTGCCTGACAGTGTGGCTGAAATGTTTGACACCATTAAAAAAGACTTTGATCGCTTAGATATTGTGGTCAGTAATGCGGCCTCGGGCGTTTTAAAGCCTGCGATGAACATGACATTAAAACATTTTCGGTGGTGCCTAGAAACCAACGCATTTGCCATTAATATACTCGCGCAACATGCTGCGCCGATGATGACAAACGGTGGCCGTATTGTGGCGCTATCAAGTTTGGGTGCACAGCGTGCCATGCCACATTACGGTTTTATTGGTGCTTCTAAGGCAGCGCTCGAGTCATTGGTTCGAACCTTGGCACAAGAACTTGGCCCACGCGGTATTCGGGTCAATACTGTTTCAGCCGGGGTCGTTGATACCGATGCACTGAGCCACTTTCCAAATCGTGATCAAGTCTTAGCAGAATTTGCAGCGCGCACACCTGTGGGGCCCAGTTTAAAACCTGAAGATGTGGCTGATGCGGTATATTTATTATGTTTGCCAGAAGCCAATTGGGTCAACGGTCATACACTTATCGTTGATGGTGGTTTTGCGATTTCGGGGTAATTTTTAATGTCTTTAGAAACAGGTTTATCTGGCAAAGTTGCTATTGTGACGGGCGGTACACGCGGCATTGGCCGCGCCATAGTTGAAACCTTGGCGCGTGAAGGCGTTATGGTCAATTTTTTCTATAAAGGCAATGTTGAGGCAGCACAAGCTGTGGTTCAGGCTTGCCAAGCTTTTGGTGGTCAAGCGCATGCCATGCAGGTTGATGTTACCGATTCAGCAGCTTGTGCTACGGCAGTTGAAAATGTGGCTGAACGGTGCGAGCGCATTGATATATTGGTGAACAATGCAGGCATTGTGCGCGACAATCTTTTGGCAATTATGGAAGACGATGAAATTTCATCTGTCTTGCAAACGAATTTAGGGGGTGTTTTTAACACGGTGCGCCCCGTCATTCCTTTTATGATGTCACAGCGTGCCGGGCGTATTATTAATCTTTCTTCTGTGGCGGGTGCTAAGGGTGGGCGTGGTCAAGCCAATTATGCGGCCAGCAAAGGTGCGGTTGACGCTTTGACTCGTGCTTTGGCAGTAGAGCTTGCTTCGCGCCGTATTTTAGTCAACGCGGTAGCGCCGGGTGTCATTGAAACCGAAATGTCGCAACAAGTAAGAGATTTAGCAGACGATGAGGTCAAATCACGTATTTTGCTAAAACGTTACGGCCAAGCTCAAGAAGTTGCAAATGCCGTGGTGTTTTTAGCCTCAGATCTATCAACCTACATTACGGGTCAAATTATCTACGTTGATGGTGGCTTTAAAATGGCATAAATGTAGGTTTAATTTTTGGCTACGTTCAAGTTTTATGCTGTTTTCTCTCGATCAAAGTGTGCTTTATCTAGCGATTTGCACACAATCTTCATGAGACACTAACTCAGTACTTATACGCCCCTGCTGGGGTAGAATAGAGGGCTAAATTAGTCTATAAATTTTTGATTTTTTTCGGAGTAACACCCAATGGCTGACCAAGTCATCACAAAAGAAGACATTATGGTGGTTTTTCCCACCGTACAAAAAACCATGGCTGACGCCTTAGGTTGCGACGAAGATGACATCAAACTTGATGTGTCACTGATCGAAGGCCTTGACGCAGAGTCAATCGACTTTTTAGATATGGTGTTTCGCCTTGAACGCGCTTTCAAAGTTAAAGTGCCCCGTGGCAAAATTATTGAAGATGTGCGTGGTGATATGCCCGTTGAAGAGTTCGAGCTTAACGGTGTATTAACCGACAAAGGTTTAGAGCGGTTGCGCGAATATTTGGCAGAAATTCCAGCAGACCGGTTTTCAGTGCCAATGCGTGTTGATCAAATTGCTCGTCTCTACACACCCGAGACATTTTGCAAAATGATTATTACTGCTCAGCGAGCAGCCCCTGCAGCATAGTGGTGCCGACCCAAGCAAGTAGTGGGCGGTTTGCAGCGTTTTCGTTTGTAGACCGTATTACTGAAATTGACGGCCTGCGTCGCGTGACGGGTCGTTTTACCCTTTCGCCTGAGGTCAGTTATTTTCCCGTTAGTTTGGTGGCTGAGGCTATTGGCCAGCTTGCGGCCTGGGTCGCGATGTCGCATGTCGATTTTAAGTTTCG
Source organism: Burkholderiaceae bacterium (assembly GCA_041688825.1). Classification (GTDB taxonomy): domain Bacteria; phylum Pseudomonadota; class Gammaproteobacteria; order Burkholderiales; family Burkholderiaceae_B; genus Algicoccus. Next base: position 6,760 of record JBDNHM010000107.1, read on the forward strand.
CCCTGTCGCGGCGCTTGCAGGTGACACCCGTATTTTCAAAACACCTCAACCAGGCGATACGCTTGAGCTTGAGGTCGATATTGAGTCGTGCGACGTGCAAGCCATCGTTTACCGAGGGCGCGCTCGCATTAACCAAGAAATTGTTCTTGAGTTGATTGACACCTTGGGCTCAATGCTCGACATCAACGCGTTTGATAAACCTGAAAGCTTGCGCGCTGACTTTGCCTGTTTAACATCTACAGGCCGAACCGCAGGTGCATTTTTAGGGGTACCTAAGCCCCTATTAACTGAGTTGTCGGTTGATCAAGGCTACGAGGCTGAACTATCAGTGCCTGAACATGCTGCATTTTTCAACGATCATTTTCCGTCCCGCCCGGTATTTCCTGCCACATTATTAATTGATGCTTTGTTGCGTATTGCACAACCTTACGTTGAAAAAACATTGGGTTGTAAGGTCATGGCTACTCGCATCACAAACGTAAAAGTGCGGGCATTCACTGCACCGGGCAGCACTTTAGTCTTATTTGCACAACCGCCTGAGGCCGTTGTTGACGAACCTTTCACATGGTGTGTCAAAGTGGGTGCTCGCAGCGCGAGTAAAACCATTGCGGGTGCGCGACTTTATTTTTCATCAACGTCTTCTATTGAGAGCGACTTATGAGTAGCCCACGTCGCGTAGCGATTACTGGTATTGGTTTAGTCACGCCTGCAGGGCTTGATGTGGCGTCAACTTGGGCACGCTTAAAGTCTGCGCAAAGCTGTGCGGGCCCCATAAGTTTATTTGATGCTTCAGGGTTTTCTACGCGTATTGCGGCTGAAGTGCCTAACGCACAAGATTTGCCAGAAATTGACGACCGAAAACTCATGAAATATGCCAGTCGCGCGCATCGCTTTGCGATCGCAGCAGCCGATCAGGCCATTGCAGATGCAGGTATTCGTCCAACCGCCGCTGATGCTGACCGTTGGGCTTGCTCTGTGGGGGCGGGCATGATGACGGTTGCGCACGAAGAAATCGCTATGGTTCAAGCAGGTGCTGCACGTGATGGTGAAATAAACCCCCAGCAATTAATTGACGTCCCCGTTGCCAAAGATGTGATGGCGTTTAGCCGCAGTTTATCAACGGCTGGTGCTGCATTGTTATTAAGACGTTTTGGCATCAGAGGTTATGCCTCAACCGTTCACACGGCATGCGCATCAGGTGGGCAAGCAGTGGGTACAGCCATGCGGTTGATTCGTCGTGGTTTGGCCGATCGTGTGCTGACGGGTGGTTTTGATTCTATGATTTCGCCGGTAGGTTTATCAGGTTTTTGTTTGCTGTCGGCGGTATCGCCCGATAACGACAACCCGCAACGTGCCAGCCGTCCATTTGATATCACGCGTAACGGGTTTGTATTGGGTGAAGGCGCAGGCTTTTTGGTTTTAGAAGACTGGCAAACGGCGATAAATCGCGGTGCCCGTATTTATGCAGAATTAGCAGGCGACGGTAACTCATTGTCGTCTTATCGCATTACAGATTCTCACCCATCTGGTGATGGTCCCATTCAAGCAATGCGCCGTGCGATTAAAGATTCAGGCGCAACCATTGGTGATTTTAATTATTTGAATGCCCACGGCACATCAACGCCGATGAACGATCGCAGTGAATGTGCGGCAGTCAATGTAGTGTTTGGTGACCTAGCACCTAACTTGGCAGTGAGTTCGACTAAAAGTGTGATGGGTCATTTAATTGCCGCAGCAGGCGCCGTTGAAGCCGCTGTATGTGCCTTGGCCATCTACGAGGGCACCATGCCACCGAACGCAAATTTGCAACAACTTGACCCAAATTGTGATGTCAATGTCATACGTGATGTGCCGTTAGTCAAGCCGATACATATGGCGCTTTCAAACTCTTTAGGGTTTGGGGGAAGTAATAGCTGTTTAGCGTTTCGTCACCCTGATTTAACAGCTGATTTAATTGCGGCAGGTTATTAACATGACAAATGTGACAAAGAAAATTGTTATAACAGGGGCAGGTGCCATTTGTGGTGCAGGCCAATCACCAGCTGAAATTGTGGCACGATTAGCAAGGGGCGAAACAGCCGTTGCCCCCATTCAAAACTGGAATGCGTCGAGCTCACCTTGCCAAGTGGCGGCTGAGGTCGCTGACTATAACGGCGGTAAATTATTGGGCGATCGCAAATTATTAAAGCTGGTGCGTCGTTCAGATGTGTTTGGTATTTATGCCGGTGAACAAGCCATTGCACAAGCGGGCTTAAATACTTGGCGCCAAGCGCTTACAGAAGCTGACGCATTAGATTATGCCGATCAAACGGGGTGTTACGTGGGTTCCGGTGGCGGTGCGTTTGAAGTCAATTACGACTACTTTCCACTCATGTCTGAAACAGGCGATAGTTTGCACAAATTTGGTTGCGAGTTGCCCAACATGGTCAACCCCATGTGGTTGCTGCGTTCGCTACCTAACAATGTTTTGTGTCATGTCAGCATTCGCAACCAACTCAAAGGTGTGAATGGTTGTATTACCCATCACACCACAAGCGGCCTGTTGGCCGTTATTGAAGGGGCTTGGGCCATTCGCGAAAAACAAGCTGATCGTGTGATTTCAATTGCGCATGACGCCCCTATCGAGCCGCAAACAGTGCTTTATTTGCACCAGGTTGGGTTATTGGCCACTGAACATCTTCGCCCCTTTGACGTTCAACATAATGGCTGTGTTTTAGGCGAGGGCGCGGGTGCTTTGGTGCTTGAGTCTGAGGCCTCTGCGCAAGAACGAGGCGCTGTGGTCTTGGGTGAATATTTAGGTGGTGGCGATGCGGTTGAAGGTGAGTCGCTATTTGATGTGCGTGCCGATGGTGATGGTGAAATACGTGCTATTGAGCTTGCTTTGAAAGATGCCGGTTTACAGTCAAGCGATATCGGTATGATTGTGGCGCACGGCAATGGTACGCCAGGTTCTGACGAGTCTGAAGCGTTTGCCCTACAACATGTTTTTGGTGCCTTGATGCCGCCTGTCACCTCGACTAAATGGGCTGTAGGTCACTTGTTTGGTGCAGCAGGTATGCTTGACATCACCTTTGGGTTAGAGTGCGCCAGACAGCAGTTGGTGCCGGGTGTAGCCAACCTAAAGCAATTAGCACCGGGTTGCAAGGGTCTAAATGTTTCGTCAGAAAATCGTAAAACGACGTCAGATATTGTGATGATTTTGGCACGTGGTTTTGCGGGCACCAATGCAGCGGTGATTTTGCGCGCATATCACTGATGAACGCCATTTCGGCGATGGCATCAGTCAGCGTTCTTGATAAGTCAACAACGCCTGCCGCGCTTACTCAAGCGGTATTGTCGGTATGTCAGCAGCTGTTGAAATTTGATGTCAAGGTAAAAGATTTTACGATTCACGATTTTACTGATGAGGCTAACCCCATATCGTTTTCTGATGTGGGTGCACAGCAACTTAAGTTAAGTGACAGAGCCCGCAAGCTTGTTCAGCGACACTTATGGTCAGAGTTATGGGTTAACTTTGAAAATAATGAATCAACAATAAATGAATTAACAACAAGCGTTACCGTGACGGCTCAGCCTATGACGCTCGACGTGTCGACAGTGGGCCGCTTAATTTACCGACTCTTGCCCTACCGACGGGGTGTAATTGTTGATAATATTGAACGGGCTTATGGCAAACGTATTTCTGATAATCAGGTCGAGCGATTGGCTCAAGCGCACTACACCCACTTAGCAAAATTATTAGGTGAGTTGATCAGTTTTAGATTCATTTCGTTAGAAGCTCAAGCAAAACGCGTTCGAGTCGAAGGGGTGCCAGATCTTACCCAAGCTTTTTTTGCTGAAAGAGGCATCATTGTTTTAACGGGGCATTTTGGTAATTTTGAAGTGTCAACCGTGTCGGGTATTGAGCACTTTCCGCAAGTCAAAGGGCGTATTCATTTTTTACGTCGCCCCATCAAGCCGAAATGGCTTAGCGATTTTTTAACTAAGCGTTTTAATCAAGCGGGTTTCGGTGTGATTGGGCGTCGTGGCTCACTTGATGAAATTGTGACCATTTTAGAAAAGGGCGATGCGATTGTATTTCCCTTTGATCAATACGCTAGGCGCCCCGAAGGTATTGAAATACCCTTTTTCGATTTGCCCGCAGGTACGCATAAAAGCATGGCCGTGATTGCTATGGCAACGGGTTCGCCCGTGATGCCTGCTGCCTCGTGGCGCGAACCAGATGGTACGCATGTTTTAAAATTTTGGCCGCCATTGATACCGATTGAACACAATGATGTAGGCCAAGAGATTAGGCTTAACACCGCCCAATATAATAAAGCTTTAGAAAAACTGGTGCTGGCTCACCCTGAACAATGGTGGTGGGTACACCGGCGCTGGAAGAACCAGCGGCCGGTTACCAAATCTTAATTAAACAAAAAAGGTATTGAAGCAGTTGGGCTTAGATACCCTGGGATGAAACGGCAAGACTTAATTACCGCCTGCATTTTTGTTATATAAATAACCGCCTAAGGTACCGACCGCAGCACCACCCACTGCGCCCCAAATGGGGTTGCCACCCGCAATAGCGGTTATAACTGCGCCTGCGCCTGCGCCGATTGCTGCGCCAGAGAGCTCACGTTGTTGACCAGTTGACATATTTGAACAACCACCTAAGGTCAGTGCAGCCGCTAGTGGAAGCGCTAAAAGTGTTTTTTTCATGATTCAAATTCCTTAAATACTTAGAACAATGATGAGTGCTGATGAATAATACGATGCGTTTAAAGCGCGTGAATCAGTTCATCAGTCGTTAATTGTTGGCTAGGCTTTAGTTTCGTTTAGTTCAGTTTTACTTCGGTTTTAGCTACGTTTTTTTGCAGTTTGACATGGGTAACGTTCGCCAAGGTATCGCATGAGTGTGTCAGCTGCCGACTTGTCAGCAAACTGCGTGTTTTGATTGGCCCACACCACAAATGCCTCAAGAGCCTCTGCACGTTTAGGGCCCGGGGTGGGTGGGCAAACATATGCGGGTGCTTTTTTGGGGTGTCGTGACATTAAATACATGTCGTACACGCCTTGACCAAAACCATGGCAAAAATTTTGTTCGGCGACACTGGTTTTGTTTTGGCACATCGCAACATAAGGGCCCGTCAAGGTCACGGATGCGGGCGTTTCAGCGTGTGCGACCGATGCTACAACGAGTGTTAGACCAGCGAGTAAAAGTGTATTTTTCATAAAGCCTCCGGCAATTAATTAAGTTTAGCGTAAACAGTCAAATTAACAAATAAAAAGGTCAAATTATCAATTGTTGTTTATTAAAACAATATGTAAAAAATCA
>JBDNHM010000009.1:0-19823 GCA_041688825.1 Burkholderiaceae bacterium
AAAACAAGAATTCCGACTGCCCTCGGGCGGGCGTGTCCGACGCGACCAGTCGCTGTATTTTCACTTCGACGGCAAACTTCTCCAAGGGCTGGCCGGAGATACGTTAGCCTCTGCATTACTAGCTAATGGCGTCAAACTGGTAGGCCGGAGTTTTAAGTACCACCGCCGCCGAGGTGTCTACAGCGCCGGTCCGGAGGAGCCTAACGCCTTAATGCAGTTACATGAAGGTGCGCGAACCGAGCCGAATACACGTGCCACAATGGTCGAATTAGTGGACGGCATGCAGGTAAACAGTCAAAACCGGTGGCCTTCGCTTGCATTCGACTGGCGAGCTATTAATCAGAGTTTCTCAAAGTTGATCCCCTCTGGTTTTTACTACAAGACATTTATGTGGCCGCCCAAGCTCTGGATGTTTTACGAGGGACAAATTCGCAAGGCTGCAGGCCTTGGTTTATCTCCGCTTGAGCGCGACCCTGACCATTACGCAACCGAGTTCGCTCATTGTGACATCCTGATCGCAGGAAGTGGTGCCTCTGGGCTTTCTGCTGCATTGGCTGCAGCCCGGAGCGGCGCGCGCGTTGTGCTCGCCGATGAGCGAGCCGAACTAGGCGGATCGCTGTTGTGGGAAATTAAAGAGATCGACGGCAAATCGTCGACCCAATGGGCACAGCAAGCAATCGCAGAACTATCGTCAATGCCCAACGTTAGGTTATTACCCCGAAGCACAGTGTTCGGCGTTTACGACCACAACCTCATTGCAATCGCTGAACGTGTTACTGACCATCTAGCCCACCCGGACGCGGGACTTCCACGACAGCGCCTTATTCAGATGCGTGCACGGCGACTCGTGATGGCAACTGGAAGCATAGAACGACCACTCGTTTTCGCAGATAACGACAAACCAGGCGTTATGCTCGCGTCGGCAATTCGTACTTATGCGAACCAGTACGCCGTCTTACCAGGTCGAAAAATTGTCATCTTTACGAACAACAACGACGGCTATCGTAGCGCTTTTGACGCTAAGCGATCTGGCGCGCAAGAAGTTACAGTGATTGATACGCGTTCAAGCATAGAAGCAAGCTTACTCGCTCACGTCACTCAAGCCGGCATCAATCTTCATGTTGACTCCTGCATTGCTGCAGTTAATGGCCGTGCTGTCGAGTCGGTCGATCTCGTTCGGCGAGATGGCACCCCAATCACCCAATTGGCATGTGACCTTTTAGGTAGCTCAGGTGGCTGGAGTCCAACTGTACACTTATATTCACAGGGGGGCGGTAAGTTACATTTCGACGAGACACTCGCGAGTTTCGTACCGCACAGTATAAACGCCGCGATCATGCCAGTGGGTGCCGCCAACGGCGACTTCAGCCTCGCTGGCGCGCTCTCGCAAGGCTATTTGGCAGGCGTCGAAGCAGCGCGTCTGACAGGCCACATCGGAGGGACCAGTGCCATCTCGCCACCCAATTGTGAACCCGAGATCGCCATGCGCTTGGAACCGATGTGGCAAGCGGCGAGAAAATTTTCGCGTGGTAAGCGGTTTGTCGATATTCAAGATGATGTCACAATCGAAGATATCGAATTGGCCTATCGGGAGAATTTTCGCTCTGTTGAACATCTCAAGCGGTATACGACTTTGGGCATGGGAACTGACCAGGGAAAGACATCAAATGTCAACGGCTTAGCCATCATGGCTGAGCTTCGCGGCGAAGCAATTCCAGCTGTTGGAACAACTACTTTTCGACCACCCTTTACACCAGTAGCGTTGGGGCTTTTTGCTGGCACCGAAACCGGCAAGCATCAGACCCCAGAGCGGAGAACAGCATTGCATGACTGGCACTCGCGGCACGGTGCGGTCATGACCACAGTCGGTCACTGGGCTCGACCCAGAGCATACCTTCGTGATGGAGAAAATGTAGACTTGGCTTGGCAGCGCGAGAGTCTAGCTGTTCGTAACGACGTAGGGATAGTAGATGTGGGTACATTGGGCAAAATAGACGTCCAGGGCCCAGACTCACTTGAATTTCTACAACGAGTCTACTGCAACAATTTTCTCAATTTAGGGGTTGGTAGACTTCGCTACGGACTGATGCTGCGTGAGGACGGTATCGTCATGGACGACGGTACGGTTGCCCGCCTTGCAGATCAACATTACTTGGTCACGACAACGACGGTTAACGCGGGAAAGGTTATGAGCCATTTCGAATACCTGTTGCAGGTAGCCTGGCCCGAACTAAAGTGCCACGTCGTGTCGGTAACTGAACAATTCGCTCAGTTTGCGCTGGCGGGGCCGAAATCACGCGACGTATTGTCGGCTTTATTGCCTGATTGTGATGTGTCGGATAGTGCCCTACCTCATCTGGGAATCTTGCAGACCAAACTCGAAGGTCAGACCTTATCTATTTACCGAATGAGTTTTTCCGGTGAACGCGCCTATGAGATCGCGATTGGGTCTGATTGCGGCGAGAGTCTATGGACGAGGCTGTTGGAACTTGGCAAACCGTTTGGAATAGCTCCATATGGAACCGAGGCCATGGGTGTCCTACGTATCGAAAAAGGTCACGTGGCGGGCAGCGAACTCGACGGCAGAGTTACCGCAGCTGATCTAGGGCTGGGCAAATTGTTGCGCAAGGCGGGTGGCTTCATCGGTGCTGTCCTAGCGCAGCGAAGCGCTCTAGTCGATCTCCATCGTCTGGCTCTTGTTGGATTAGTTCCAGTTGATACCCTTCAGTCAATACGAACGGGTAGCCAGCTAATCGGTCTAAATGTAGAAGCAATCCCCGGTGAGGTGGTTGCAAAACAGGGTTTTGTTAGTTCGGCTACGCCGAGCGCATTTATAGGCCATTCAATAGCTCTTGCATTTCTTGAGAACGGGGTAACACTTTATGGCCAAGAACTGATTGCCGTCTCTCCCTTGTCAGGTGAGTCGACCCGTGTGCGGGTGGTATCACCAATCTTTGTTGATGCAGAAAATATTAGATTAAAAGGCTAATTATGTTAGAACGCCATTCCGCGCTTGCCGCGCATCCTAAAATGATGAATGCTACGGCGCAAAAGTCCCTAGTAAACGAACCCCCACTTCTTGAGTTGTCTGAGCGGAATGGGTTAGTTGTGTTACAGGTGTCAGCGTTTACATCAACAACTTTATACGTACAAACCTTGCTGGCTAAAGTTTTAGATTTGCCAGTTCCAGAGGCTAACCGCTTCAGCGGCTCAGCTAACAAAAGCTTTCGGTGCGTATCTAGTGGCGTTTGGCTACTAATCGGGTTACCTGATGAGTTGCCTTCTGTTGAATGGATAAGGTCACAACTCACCGGCAATGGCACGGTTGCCGACCTGAGTCATGCGCGTTGTTGCCTAAACCTAAGCGGCGAGACAGCATCGCGTACACTTGCAAAGTTTTGCGGTCTCGATCTGTTTCAACCCAAATTTCCCACTGGCAGTGCCACTAACACCCGCTTTGGCCATATCGGTATGCACCTTGCACGCACTGATGACATACCGACTTACGAACTTCTTGTGTTTCGCGGATACAGCGAATTCGTGTTTGAGGCACTGTGCTATGGTGCAGCTGAATTTGGCTATATTGTCAGAAAGTAACACAAGAATACGCATTGGCATGCTTTGCCAGCAACGATTAATCATTCATTTTTAGCCTAAAGGTGCTGCATCTTATTTAAAGAACGTCAGCGAAAGAGCTGTTGCTAAAATTAGATGTTACCGAATTGAATAACCACTCATAGGAATAGACCATGATTGAAACATTTGAAATGTGGATCAACGGTCGCGCGACCCCTGGCTCAGGGGGTCGAATGCAAAGTCTCAACCCTTTTTCACAACAGGTCTGGGCGGACGTACCCGACGCTTCAACGCAAGACGTAGCTGATGCAGTTGCAGCTGCGTCAGCCGCCTTCGCTCATGGGCCTTGGCCGACCAGCACACCACAGCAGCGTGCAGCGATGCTGCGAAAGCTCGGCGACCTCGTCGCACGCGACGCTGAAAAGTTCGCGTTGATCGAGAGCCGTGATAACGGCAAACTTTATAAAGAAATGCTAGCGCAGTGGCGTTACATTCCCGAGTGGTTTTACTACTATGCTGGCCAGGCCGTTCAGTCTTTGGGTGAAGTGCTTCCAAGCGATAGGCCAAACTTTATGGCTTTTACTCGACGCGAACCTGTAGGCGTAATTGCCGCTATTACGCCATGGAACTCGCCTGGGCTTTTGATGGTCTGGAAGCTTGCACCAGCGCTGGCTGCAGGATGTACTTTTGTTATTAAACCTTCTGAGCATACGCCAGTGTCCACGCTGGTGTTCGCGAAGCTTGTTAAAGAAGCGGGCATCCCCGATGGCGTATTCAACGTGGTAACAGGTGGTGCTTCTGTCGGCCGCGCGCTGGTGACAAACCCACTCGTAAATAAGGTTGCCTTTACTGGCTCAGACGACGTTGGCGCTGCAATTGCTCAATCAGTCGCGGGCAGCTTCACTCGATTAACTCTAGAGCTTGGCGGTAAATCGGCCCAGATTGTATTTAGTGACTGCGACATACCTGCTACGGTCAACGGTATCATTAGCGGCATATTCGCTGCCTCAGGTCAAACCTGTTTGGCTGGTTCGCGGCTGATTGTTCACAGTAGCGTGCAACTCCAAATCGTCGAGGCGTTGGTTGCACGTGCCCGAACCATTAAATTAGGTGACCCGATGGATTCAGCCACAGAAATGGGTCCGGCCGCAACCGCCGCGCAGCACCAGAAAATTTTGGCAATGATTCAAGACGCTAAGTCTCAAGGCGCAGAAATAGCTGTAGGTGGTGGTTCTGGAGAGCTTGGTGGCTTCTTCGTGCAGCCCACTATACTAACTAACGTCACGCCGCAAATGCGCATCGCTCAGGAAGAGGTCTTTGGACCCGTTTTAGTGGTTATGCCCTTTAAAACTGAGGAGGAAGCCGTGCAACTAGCCAATGGAACGAACTACGGTTTGGCCGCTGGCATATGGACAAACAATGTGCGCTGCGCCCACCGCATGGCCGCGAAACTTCGTGCAGGAACAGTTTGGATAAACGCCTATCGAGTCGTGGCCCCGTTTGCGCCTTTTGGCGGCTTTGGCCGAAGCGGTATTGGCCGCGAAAACGGTCGTGAAGGCATGCTTGAATTCCTCGAAACTAAGACGGTGTGGATTGAAATGTCTGGCTCTACGCGTGACCCATTCACGTTGGGCTGAGGGAACGCGGGAATAAAAAAAGTTTTAAAATCATGGCATGATGACTGTTTTGACCGAGCTAGATGAAAAATCAAATTAATTTTAAAAGCCTGAAAGTATTGGTCGAATTTATAACAAGATAAAAACTTAAACACTTATGATCATGACTCACGCTAATGACTACGTTTTAACACTCTCGTGCCCAGATCGCATGGGTATTGTGCATGGGGTAAGCGGTCTATTACTGCAGCATCAAGGCAATATTATTGATGCACAACAATTCGGTGATGAGCAAAGCAATCAATTTTTTTTACGCATTCATTTTAATTTAGCATCAGCGTTGAATATTGAACCCTTACGACACAGTTTTGTTAGTTTAGGCAAAGAATTTGACATGACATGGAAGATTTATAATCTTTCCATAAAATCAAAAATTTTGATCTTGGTGAGCAAACAAGGGAACTGCTTAAACAATTTACTCTTTAGGGTTCGCAATCACCAGTTGCACGCTGATGTTGTTGGGGTCGTTTCAAATCATACTGATTTTGAAGGGTTGGTTGCCTCGTATGACATACCTTTTTATTACTTACCTGTTTCAACCGATACGAAAGCACAGCAAGAGGGTGACATACTAAAGCTAGTTGAAAAAACCGAAACTGATTTGGTAGTTTTAGCACGCTATATGCAAATTCTTTCCCCTACGTTATGCCAGGCCCTATCTGGGCGAGCAATAAACATTCACCACAGTTTTTTGCCCAGCTTTAAAGGTGCGCGCCCCTACTACCAAGCGCACGCCAGAGGTGTCAAAATCATTGGGGCCACCGCACATTATGTGACCCCTGACTTAGATGAGGGCCCGATTATTGAGCAAGATATTGAACGGGTTGATCACACCATGAGCGCACACGATTTGTCTGAAGTCGGTAGCGATGTAGAATCTAGGGTACTAGCGCGAGCAGTAAGCAGCCATGTTGAACACAGAATTTTACTCAATGGCAACAAAACAGTCGTTTTTAAATAAGCTTGCCCATTCATATAGACCAACATCACATACAAGAGACGTATTGTTTTGAATGAAGATCGAAAAGCTGAATTATTGAATATTGACCCCCACATTAAAGCTTGGGGCAAAAGCTTATTGCATGCTCGCACTCAGGCAGGTTTAGATATTAATGAAGTGAGTCGAAAGTTGCTGTTGTCAAAAAATCAACTTTTATCGATTGAAACGGGTTCAATGAAGTCTTTTCACAATGTATTTTTTTATTCTCAAGCGCTTCAAAAATATAGAAACTTACTAAATATTGAGCTTACACCCGACCCTGAAACGGTTATTGTCAAATCAGACTTTAAGAAAGTAGATAATAATTTAGGCCATAACAGCACAAAAGATAATCATTTAAAGGGCGTTAATTTTAAAAAACCCGGCTCAAAATTAAGTCAGTTAAAAACGTCTAAAGCGTCCTACCGAACCAACTCAAAATTTAAGAAAAAAACAATTCAAATAACGTTGATTAGTGCTTCTTTAATCGTAACGTTGGTTGCTGCGATTGTTCTTTTGCGTTCACCGTCTGAGGTTATTCAAAATAATGTGGCAAGACTTAATGCTGAGGTTATTTCTGAAACCATTGCATCTGCGTCAACTTCACCTGCCCCGTCTGACTTATCTTCTAGCCTAAGCGCTATGGAAAAAATCACGCTCGCAAGCCCCTCGGTTCAAACACCAGCGCTGCAACAAATTACTCAAGCCGCAAAACCATCTCAGTTAAATCAGCAGTCGCAGACAGGTCAGTCAGGTCAGCAAGCGCCATTGCAGGCCACAGCCCAACCCAAGGCAAATGGGGCTTCAGCAGTGCCCAGCGCTTCCGTTACAACAACTACAAACGCCTCAAATCAAACTGCGCAGCCCTCTGCAATGAACATCTTGAGCATTTCTTTTAGTGCGGCGTGTTGGGTACAAGCGATTGATAAAGATGGTTTAACTGTTGTTAAAACCTATGCCGCAGGTACGACATTTGAACAACCTATTAAAAACCTGAAATCACTCGTTATTGGTAATGCTGGTGCTGCCAAAGCCATGTTGGGTAACAAGCCCATTGACCTGAGTGTTTATCAAAACACTCAGAGCTCAACGGCTCGTCTGTTCGAGAAAGACTTTGCCAGCATGCAGTAACCAAGCCTGAAAAGCATGCAGTGCCGGGGTAGATTCAACATTTAAAGATGAACCAAAGTAGTACCCCTGGGAAACGGGCAAGGGGTGATGAACCGGCATAACTAAATCGCCTTGCTTAATCGCCTCACTGACTAAAAATCGGGGTAACAGCCCAACCCCCAAACCGGCATATACGGCTGCTAACACCATACTAAACAACTCATAACGTGGCCCACCTGCTGCAAAAGCGGGGTAGGCTTGATTTTGAGAGGCATACCAATGCCGCCACGCGTCAGGCCGTGACGTAATGTGTATATGCGTAAAGTGGGCTAATGGCTGGTGATCTGGTTGAGCCAAAGTTGTGCGCTTTTTTGCCGATTTAGCCTCTAGCCCCAAACCCTCTAACTTTTTTAACAATTCCGGGCTACACACCGGAATAACTGACTCTTCAGCAAAAAGCAGCGAACTATTCGTACCAGGCCACATGGCATGACTATGGTAAATGGCCGCGTCAAAAGGGTGATCTGCAAAACTAAAGGGTAACGTTCGCAACGACAAACTGATGGCAATATCGGGGTGTTGTTTTTGAAAATCAGGTAACCGTGGAATTAACCAAGCAGTTGCTAAAGTCGGCAATACGGCAATGTGCAGGCTACGGCCTAAACCAGATCGGCTCACTAAACCCAGTGTGTCTTTTTCAAGTTGCTCGAGGTGTTGACGTATGCGTGCAGCATACTCTTGACCCGGCTCTGTTAATGAAATGCGACGGCGCACACGATTAAAGAGTTTGACCCCCAAACGCTCTTCAAGCCCGGTAATTTGGCGGTGAACGGCGCTGTGGGTTAATGCTAACTCGTCTGCCGCTCGAGAGAAGCTGCCCAAGCGAGCGGTTGCTTCAAAAGCTTGCAAGGCCCCCAGATTTGGAATACCTTTACGCATAGTAGTTGACCTGTTTGAACATGAATATGTGACCTCTTTGAACACGAATGTGTGATCTGTTTGAACACGAATGTGCAATTTTATCAATTGCAATGTGCAAATAAAACACATAACCTATTAAAATGATTTTTAATTGTTTTTTTTGGGAAATTGCAACATGACCTCTGCTACTTCATTTCAATGGGCTGACCCACTTTTGCTAGACATGCAGTTAACCGACGAAGAGCGCATGGTGCGCGATGCCGCTGCCGCGTACTGTCAAGACAAGCTCGCACCCCGGGTGCTGGAAGCGTTTCGCCATGAAAAAATGGACATCACGATCTTTCCTGAAATGGGTGCTTTGGGTTTGCTGGGTCCAACCATTCCCACTGAGTATGGTGGCGCAGGGCTAAATTATGTCAGCTACGGCTTGATTGCACGCGAAGTCGAACGTATTGATTCAGGTTACCGCTCAATGATGAGTGTTCAATCATCATTGGTAATGGTGCCCATTAACGAATTTGGTAGCGAAGCACAAAAACTCAAGTATTTACCAAAACTCACAACCGGCGAGTTGATTGGTTGTTTCGGTTTAACCGAGCCCGATCACGGCTCAGACCCAGCAGGTATGGAAACACGCGCCGTTAAAACCGCTGACGGCTACCGTGTCACGGGTAATAAAATTTGGATCACCAACTCACCGGTTGCTGATGTGTTTATCATTTGGGGCAAATGTGTGGGCGGCGAATTTGATGGCAAAATTCGCGGTTTTATTTTAGAAAAAGGCATGAAAGGCTTGAGCGCACCGGCCATTCACGGCAAAGTAGGTTTGCGCGCATCAGTCACTGGCGAAATCGTAATGGACAACGTTGAAATCAGCGATGACCACATGCTACCCGGTGTGTCAGGCCTAAAAGGCCCTTTTACTTGTTTGAACTCAGCGCGTTACGGTATTGCTTGGGGTGCCTTGGGTGCAGCTGAATCATGCTGGCATACGGCACGTCAGTACGTGTTAGACCGTAAACAGTTTGGTCGTCCCTTAGCCGCTAACCAGCTGATTCAGAAAAAATTAGCTGATATGCAAACTGAAATCACCCTTGGTTTACAAGGCTGCTTGCGCTTAGGGCGCATGAAAGATGAAGGCACTGATTCAGTTGAAATCACTTCAATTATGAAGCGCAACTCTTGTGGCAAAGCGCTTGATGTTGCCCGTTTAGCACGCGATATGTTGGGCGGCAATGGTATTTCAGATGAATACGGGGTTGCACGCCATCTTGTAAACCTTGAAGTGGTCAACACCTACGAAGGCACGCATGACATACATGCCCTGATCTTAGGTCGTGCCCAAACGGGTATTCAAGCTTTTTTCTAAAGCTAATTATGAGGTGCACTAAAGCGCACTAAATAATAGGTGAACTAGGGCGAACTAACCCGCGAACTAAAAGCTGCAGCAGCGCGATTGAGACGATCATTCACACCGTTCCAGTCGGCTGTTTGCGGCGGCTGACACCAAAATATTTGATCAACATGCAGACCATCAATGCTGCGCAGCGTGGCATATAAGTCGTGTGCATATATTTCCACATTTTGGGCTAACAATTCAAACATGACCGCATCATGTTCTGTAGCAATGATTTTTTTGAAGTCATTCAAATCTGCTTCGCGGTGTGAAACGATCACAGCCCTTTTATTCGGGTGATGTTTAAGCCAAGTTTGATAAGCTAATATCAAAACATCAGAAATTGCTTCATCTGCCTCAATCTCAAATGATTCAAATTGCGGTCGAATCAACATCATGGGCGTACGCGGTGCATAGTGCGCCTTTAATGAACCCGACACACGGGGCGACTCAGCGTCAACAGACTGTAATGCTTGACCCAACACCGCTTCAATTTGCAAAGCGCTGATGCCACCGGGCCTTAATAAAAACACCCCCTGCCCGTCTTGCACGCGAGATAAGTCAACGATAGTTGATTCAATACCCACCTCACTGGCCCCGCCTTCTAAGACGGGCATACCTTGCGCAACACGTTCGGGGAACTCAGTCCGAACATGCTCAGCTAAAGTGGGTGAAACATGACCAAATAAATTAGCGGAAGGGGCTGCCACACCCGCCTGACCGTTAAGTTTGAGCGCAGCCAAAGATTGAATCAACGACTGCGCAACGGGGTGGGCCGGGCAACGTAAACCGATAGTGTCTTGCCCCCCACTCACTTGAGCCGGCACACTTAATTGACGCTTTAAAATCAAAGTTAAAGGCCCAGGCCAAAACGCTTCGATAAGCTTGTGGGCTTGATCGGGTATATCTTTAGCCCAATGCTGTAAATCTGCATTCACAGCCACATGCACAATGACGGGGTGATCTTGTGGCCGACCTTTAGCCAGATAAATTAATTGAATGGCCTCAACGTTTTCAGCATCAGCACCCAAGCCATAAACCGTTTCGGTAGGAAATGCCACCAACCCGCCTGCTGACAGCACCGCTGCCGCTTGCAACACGGCTTGTGGCGCTCTTACTAATTGAGCAACACCCGTTTGGTTGACGCGGTTTAAATGTGTTTGTTCGTGAGGCAGGGGTTGATGAGAAATAGGCTTGATCATATCTAAAAACGCATTCTGTTAAAGCGTTGCGCGAATAGGTAAATTTAAAAGATCAACCACTTCATTTGCACGTTCAACGGCTTTTGCAAAGCTTTTATCGACCACATTAATATGGCCCATTTTGCGAGCAGGTCGAGCATGTTTTTTACCGTACAAATGCAATGAAACATTCGGTATGGCAAGCACAGACGCCCAGTCTGGCTCAACATGCTCATCGGTATCATAGGGGTACCAGACATCACCTAAAATATTAAGCATGACACAGGGCGCAAGCAATTGAGTAGAGCCTAGCGGCAAGCCTGCCATGGCACGCACTTGTTGCTCAAACTGGCTGGTGGCGCACGCATTTTGAGTATAGTGCCCGCTATTATGGGGTCTTGGGGCGATCTCATTCACAATCACTTCACCGTTTGCCAAGACAAAAAACTCAACACACAATACACCGTGATAACCCAAGCCATCTGCAATAGTTTGTGCAGATTGAATGGCACGCTCATTAACCAAAGATGTTTCGCCGCTAATGTGTGACACCGCCAAAATACCATGATGATGTACATTTCGGGCCGGCGCAAAGACCACACATTGGCCATCGCGACCCCGCGCCAAAACGACTGATATTTCTTCAACGAACGGCACCAAGCCTTCAAGTACAGCAGCCACTTGACCTAAGTTTTTAACAAAAGCCTGCTGCGTCTGCGCCAAACTTGCAACGCGCACTTGCCCTTTGCCGTCATACCCTAGACGAGAGGCTTTTAAGATGCCAGGAAACAATGAAGTCGGTGCATGGTCTAAATCTTGTAATGCATTCACGGCAATATGCGGCGCGACCGGTACCCCTAAGCTTTGAATAAAAGTCTTTTCAACCAAACGGTCTTGGGCAATTTCAACTGCACGCGCGCTCGGCGTAACATGGGCACGACGTGCCAAAATCGCTAAAGTTTGAGCCGGTACATTTTCAAATTCAGTTGTTACCGCCTGACATTGTTCAGATAAAGCATCGAGTGCTTGCATATCGTCATAAGCCGCGCACACGTGCTGATCAGCCACACTGGCTGCTGGGCCTTCTGCATCAGGGTCAAGCACCAATACGCGGTAACCCATCGCTTGTGCCGCATGACAAAACATGCGCCCCAACTGACCGCCGCCCAATAACCCCAACCACTGACCCGGTGCAATCAAGTGGGCACCCGCATGGTTCGTGCAGCATTGGTTTGTTGCTGCCTGAAAGACGCCAACTTAGTGGCTAAGGTGGCATCAGTTGTCGCTAAGTTTGCAATCACATGTAAGGCTGCATTGGCTGCACCTGATTCGCCAATCGCAAACGTCGCTACAGGTACGCCACGAGGCATTTGTACGATTGATAACAACGAGTCTTCGCCGCGCAAATAACGCGATGCAACCGGCACACCGAATATAGGTACGGCCGTTAACGCGGCCAACATACCCGGTAAGTGCGCTGCACCACCCGCACCCGCAATGATGGCACGCAAACCTTGGTGTGAAGCCCAAGCGCCATATTCAACCATGTCGTGTGGCATACGGTGGGCTGAAACCACGCGCAGGTCATAAGGCACATCGAAAGTTTTTAATAAATCGACTGCATGTTGCATGGTTTCCCAGTCGCTGGCTGAACCCATCACAACACCCACTTGGGCTTTATCGTTAAAAGGAAGCGGCTCTAAGTGCGTAGGGTTCGCAGATACTGTCATAAAGGTTTTCCAAAAAAAACAAAATTAGTATTGATCAGTACTTGGCTTATTGATAGGTGATCAATAAACAATTAGCCTGTTGATCGATAAGCGTTGAACGATTGGCCTGTTAATTAAGATGCAGCGGTCAAAACCGTACACGCTTCACGATACTTAGCCGCGGTTCGGTCAATGATGTCTTGTGGCAAACGCGGTGCGGGGTGAGTTTTAAGCCAAGGCTGGGTTTCAAGCCAATCGCGTACAAACTGTTTGTCAAATGATGGTGGGCTGATGCCTTCTTGCCATTGATTGGCAGGCCAGAATCGTGACGAGTCAGGTGTGAGCACTTCGTCCATTAAGTGCAGGGTACCTTGGGTGTCAAGACCAAACTCAAATTTTGTGTCGGCGATGATAATGCCGCGCTGCGCTGCAAAGACAGACGCTTCTTGATAGAGGGCTAAAGTAATGTGACGAATCTGCTCAGCCAATTTTGAACCAATGGTTTTCACCACATATTCAAAATCAACGTTTTCGTCATGCGCCCCCATTTCGGCTTTGGCTGCGGGGGTAAATATAGGCTCGGGTAGTTTACTGGCTTGTTTTAAACCAGTTGGTAACCGCAAGCCACAAACTTGGCCCGTTGCTAGATAGTCTTTCCAACCTGAACCAATGAGGTAACCGCGTGCAACCGCTTCTACCATGATCGGTTTTAAGCGTTTCACCACCATGGCACGGCCGCGAACTTGTTCACGCTCGTTCGGTGCAACCACTGTTTCGGGATCAATGCCGGTAGCATGGTTGGGCACGACGTGACTTAACTTTTTGAGCCAAAATTCTGTTAACGCTGTTAACACTGCGCCTTTACCCGGAATAGGATCATCAAGAATGACGTCAAAGGCAGACAACCGATCTGACGCCACGATAAGTAATTTATCGTCACCCACTGCGTACATATCACGCACTTTACCTCGCGCCAAAAGCGGTAAAGATTGAATCGTTGATTGATGAATCACACTCACGGTTTAGCCTCGGTATTTATTTAATCACTTGGGCCAAACGATCAGCAGCATAATCACCAGCCATTACAGTTAAAGGTTTGGCTTTAATTTTGCTGGCATGACCTGCTGTACCAAATTCTTGATAACGGGCAATACAAATCGCTTTAGCCGCTTCACGTGCAGGCTTCAGGTATTCACGGGGATCAAATTTACCGGGGTTTTCTGCGAAGAATCGGCGAATAGCACCGGTCATCGCTAAACGAATGTCGGTGTCAATATTGATTTTACGTACACCAAATTTTATGGCTTCTTGAATTTCTTCTATGGGCACGCCATAGGTTTCTTTCATATCGCCACCAAACTGGCGAATTTCAGCCAATAGCTCTTGTGGCACGCTTGAACTGCCATGCATGACCAAATGCGTGTTCGGTAAGCGCGCATGAATTTCTTTAATGCGCGAAATCGATAAAATATCGCCCGTGGGTTTACGGCTAAATTTATAAGCACCGTGACTGGTACCAATGGCAATGGCCAAGGCGTCAAGCTGGGTACGACGCACAAAGTCAGCTGCTTGCTCTGGGTCGGTAAGTAGTTGGTCCATCGTGAGTTTGCCGTCAGCGCCATGACCGTCTTCTTTTTCGCCTTCCATGGTTTCAAGTGAACCTAAACACCCTAACTCACCTTCAACGGTGATGCCTAATTTATGGGCTATGTTGACGACTTCAGTTGTAACTTGCACGTTGTAATCGTAATCAGCGATCGTTTTACCGTCTTCTTTTAAAGAGCCGTCCATCATGACGCTTGAAAACCCAAGATCAATGGCACCTTGACAAATTTTGGGTGACTGACCGTGGTCTTGGTGCATAACGACGGGAATGTGTGGGTAAGACTCAACGGCGGCTTGAATCAAATATTTCAAAAACCCTTCGCCTGCATATTTACGTGCACCGGCCGAGGCTTGCATAATGACTGGGCTGTCGGTTTGATGAGCGGCTTCCATGATGGCCTGCACCTGTTCAAGGTTGTTAACGTTAAACGCGGGAATGCCATAACCATTTTCAGCCGCATGATCGAGCAACTGACGCATTGAAACGATAGCCATTGTAAAATTCCTTGTGACAAATGAGGGGTTAGCCGAATTGAGTAAAATGAATTTTCTATTTTACGGTAGAACGGCGTTAATCTGCCCGCACATAACCCTTGAATCAATCTTCGAACCCTAAAAACCCACCTAATGTGCCTTTTTTAAACTGGCAATCGGGTAATGTTGAGCGGTCTTCCCTTTGGCAAAGCCAAGCAGGTTGGGTTCCCCCTAAAAAAATTGTTGAAATTGACGACACCATTTCTGCCGATAGCGCTTATCGCTTAGCCAGTGAGGGTCAAGGCCTGATCTGGCGGGGTGATTTTCAAAACGCCAAACTATTGCTGCAGGCGCTTAAGCGCCGATTAACGCAGCGCCCTGCCATTAGCAGTGATTTACCCCTGCCTGAACGCTTTCATCGCATTCGCTTGGCACGGGCTCAAGCGGCCCGAACGCTAGGGCAACTGATTATTTTGATCGAACCTGGCTATCAATTAAAACTCAGACGTGCTCCAGCCATTGATGCGGCTTGTGAAGCCGCTTACGACCTATCGAACCAATCATTTGCGCTACCCTTGACTGAGCTCATTGGTGTGTTGAGTGCTTACCAATGGCAAAAACAGGGTGTGCCCGTTGAGTCTTTAAACGCCAGCGTTTTTCCTCAACACGGGGTGTTTACCCCAACACGTCAAGAGTATTTAACACTGATTCAGCAAGCGCCCTTACCCAAGCCATGCCCGATGACATTTGATATTGGTACGGGTACGGGGGTGATTGCTGCGCTGCTGGTTAAAAAAGGGGCTGCACATGTTGTGGCCACTGACTTAAGCCCTCGCGCTTTGGCTTGTGCAAGATTAAATATTCAACAATTAGGCTTGCAAGACAGTATCAGTTTTGAGCAGGTCAATTTATTTCCAGCAGGTCAGGCTGATTTGATTGTTTGCAACCCACCTTGGCTGCCCGGCAAGGTGCATTCTGCCCTTGACAGTGCCATCTACGACCCAGACAGCACCATGCTGAAAGGGTTTATTAATGGGGTTGGGTCTCACTTAAATGCACAGGGTCAGGCTTGGTTGGTTTTGTCAGACTTAGCTGAACACCTTAAGCTTCGCACCCGCGAAACACTTTTAAGCTGGTTTGAGGCGGCAGGTTTAACCGTCATTGAAAAGCACGACCAACGACCCACACATGCAAAGGCAAAAGACACCACTGACCCACTTCACGCTGAGCGAGCGCTAGAAATTACGTCGCTTTGGCGGCTTTCGGCCGAAAAGCCTTAACCACGAGGGGGTCAGTTTCAATAAACGGCCCACCGATTAAGTCTATGCAATAAGGCACCGCTGCGAAAATACCTGGCGTCAAGATTTCCCCAGAATCACTTCGCAAGCCTTCAAGCGTTTGTGCAATGGCTTTAGGCTGACCCGGCAAATTCATGATCAGAGCGGCGTGATCGTCGGTCTCGCGTAAGACAGCCGTTTGTCTTGACAAAATAGCGGTGGGTACAAATTTAAGGCTAATTTGGCGCATTTGCTCGCCAAACCCAGGCATTTCACGGGTGGCGGCTGCTAAAGTGGCCTCAGGCGTAACGTCGCGTCTCGAGGGCCCCGTGCCACCGGTGGTGAGCACTAAATCACAACCCTGCGTGTCAACCAAATCAATGATAGTGGCAGTAATGCTGGCTTGATCATCAGCAATCAGTTTTTCATGCAAACTAAAAGGTGAAGTTAGGGCTCGGGCAAGCCAATCTTTCAAAGCCGGCAAACCAAGGTCGGTGTACACCCCTGCTGAAGCCCGGTCCGAGATAGAAATAAGACCAACCTTTAAAGGGCGTGAAATAGGCATATCGGTTAAAGCAGTGTTCATATTTGCGCTTTAGAAAGTTCGGAAATAAATAAAATTGTACTTATTTTGAACAGACACGTTAATTTTTTACCCAAATACGTTAACTTATAACGAGTGTGAAACACTTTTTGATAGAAAGCTCGCCTAATTGTGGCATTTATTTATTGGAAAACTTAAGTTCGTGGTTGATCTCAAAAATAAGTCACATGAGGAAATATGTTGCAATGCAACATTTAATCAGGTGTAATGAAAACATTGCATTTAAAATTAGCAAATTGAGCACACTGTGGAAAAAACAAATAATTTACACCCCGTACCGCTTATGCACCCTGCATTAGAATCTGCAAGCGAATACATGGTTGACGCTTGGCAGCGTAACATTTTGTATACCGACGTTATGCGCCAGCGTGGCAATCAATACCAGCGCCACATGGCAAAAAAAGCGCCCAATGTGCTCAGCATGAAAGCTGAGTTGGTGCTCGATGGCCGCACACTTAAGCACCCTGTCAACTATATGTTGACCCTCATAACCCCACCCAAAGACATGCCAATTGACCCCATCAAACGACCTTTCGTGGTGGTTGACCCGCGTGCGGGGCATGGCCCTGGCATTGCCGGTTTTAAACCTGAAAGTGAAATTGGTGTGGCAGTGGCGGCGGGTCACCCCTGTTATTTCATTGGTTTTTTACCGCAGCCCGAACCCGAGCAAACTGTTGAAGACGTGGCCGTTGCTGAAACTATATTTTTAGAAGAAGTGATTAAACGGCACCCTGATGCCGAAGGTAAGCCCGTAGTGATTGGTAACTGTCAAGCCGGCTGGCAAATCATGATGGCCGCCGCCGCTCGACCTGAGCTCTTTGGCCCTATTATTATTGCAGGTGCACCCCTGTCTTATTGGGCCGGTTGGCGTGGCAAAAACCCCATGCGCTATTCCGGTGGTTTAGCCGGTGGCTCTTGGCTCACCATGTTAGCCAGTGATTTAGGTGGTGGCAAGTTTGATGGCGCAACACTTGTACAAAATTTTGAAGGCCTCAACCCTGCGAATACCTATTGGTCAAAGCAGTACAACCTGTATTCAAACGTTGATACAGAAGCCACTCGGTATCTTGGCTTTGAACGTTGGTGGGGTGGTCACGTCTTTTTAAATGGTAAAGAAATTCAATATATTGTTGATAACTTGTTCATTGGTAACCGTCTGTCTTCTGCCCGTTTGGTTACGCGTGACGGTGTACGCCTTGATTTACGCAATATTAAATCACCCATCATTGTCTTTTGTTCAAAGGGCGACGACATTACCCCCCCACCACAAGCATTAGGCTGGATACTCGACCTATATCAAAATGATGATGAAATTTTGGCGCACGGCCAAACCATTGTTTATGCCGTACACGAAAGTATTGGTCACCTAGGTATTTTTGTTTCAGGTGCGATCGCTAAAAAAGAACACCGCGAATTCACCACTAACATTGACATGATCGACCTCTTGCCCGCAGGTATTTACGAGGCCGTTATTCGCGATAAAACACCCGAAACGCACAACGCTGATTTAGCCTTCGGTGACTATATCATGACGTTTGAACGTCGTCACCTATCTGATATTGAAAAAATTGTTGAGCCCAACATTGAAGACGATCGTCGTTTTGCAACGGTGTCACGTATTTCTCAGGTGAATCAAGGCTTGTACAAAAGTTTTTTACAGCCACTTGTCAAAATGATGGTGACGCCTCAATCAACCGAATGGATGCAAAAAACGAACAAGTTACGCTTGCCTTACGAAACAATGTCAGACAAAAACCCTCTCATTGCCAGCTTAGCACCCGTTGCCGTTCAAGTTAAGAATCATCGTCAAGCTGTTTCAACAGACAACCCTTTTTTACAATTTGAAAAACAAGTTTCAAAGTCAATTGAATCAACGCTCGATATATGGGGGCAATGGCGCGATTCGCTCGTTGAACAAACTTTTATGACAGTTTACGGTTCATCTTTGGTGCAAGATCTGGCCGGCTTAGGTGCTAAAGAAGGTGCGCCGCGTTCACACCCGGGCGTTTCTCCTGAACATATTGATTTTGTAAATAATCGCCGCGACGAACTTCAGAAACTGGTCAGTTGTGGTGGGTTACGTGAGGCCAGCATTCGCGTACTGATGTACATTTCACAAGCTCAGGGTGGCGTTGACGAGCGTAGTTTTAATTTGATTCGCCGTTTGCGCTCAACTGAAGAGCAGCGCCTAACGCTTGATGCATTTAAACGTATTGTGCGCGAACAAGCGATGGTCATGGTGGTCGACCCACATGGTGCAATTGAAGCATTACCTACCTTGCTTGAAAGTCACAGCCCTGATGCCTTGCGACACGCAATTGACTTTACCCAACAAGTTGCCATGGCCAGCGGTACATTAAACGAAGTCGGTCATGACCGTTTAAAACAAGTGATTGCCCTGTTTGAACAGGCTGCTAGAACAGCTGAACGCCGCGGCAAACAACCACAAATGGAATCGGTTTCAATCAGTCGCTCAATGCTTACCGATGAGCAAGTCAAACAACTTGCTTTGCCAGACTTAACTGGAATAATTGATCAGGTGCTCGTTAAAAAACCTGTTCAAGTAGCTGCCACAGCCGTTAAAAAAACACCTGCTAAAGCACGCGTGAAACCAGCTGCGAAAGCATTTGTAAAAGTACCTGCTCAGGCGTCTGCCAAAGTATTAACCAAGGCGCCTTTGAAGCCTGTGCCGGCAAAAGCCCCCCTTGCACCCGTCACAGTCGCTAAACAAACAAAAGTCGCCGCGACTTCAGCTTGGTCAGCAACTGAAACATCAACTAAAAAAGCAGTTAAAAAGAAGTAGATTTGAGTTTTTTAATTGTTCTACCTCGTACAGTATAAACGAATTAAATATTTAATTTTTAAAGACTTTACTGTTTCATTTAGCAATTTCAAGTAAGCAGAAAAATAAAAAGGCCTGATTAACTTCAGGCCTTTTTTTACGTATTTTTTTGAAAAAAACGATCTATGCTCGGCTTTCAAGCACCTGAACAGCAGGTAAAACTTTACCCTCTAGAAATTCAAGAAAGGCCCCACCACCTGTTGAGATATAGTCAACTTGATCGCTAATACCAAACTTGGCAATAGCGGCCAAGGTATCGCCCCCACCGGCAATTGAAAAACCATTTGATTCGGCAATCGCTAATGAAACCCCTTTCGTGCCCGCTGCAAACGAGTCAAATTCAAACACACCCAGAGGGCCATTCCAAACAATGGTACCGGCGTTTTTTAAAATTTCAGCCAGTTTTGCAGTGGTTTGTGGACCAATATCAAAAATATAATCGTCAGCCTCAACGTCTTTCACATCTTTAACCG